>SEDW01000968.1 GCA_004193325.1 Pseudomonadota bacterium
ATCGGCAAGCGTGCGCGAACTCGGCCAGAGCAAAACCCCAAATGGGCAACGTTCATCATCGAGACGACCGCCAACCTCTTCGGCAAAGTCATCCAGAAAACCGTCGAAATTATCGACCACCCAAACCGTTTCCTGAACACCGTTCCATTCGACATTGATCGCACGCCTATTACTTGCCGTCATGATTCACCCTCGTCATCGCTGAAAATCAACGCCAAATTATAGGAAAGCCTCCCCTATTACAAAACTTCTTTCAAATAGCGGTCTATTTTCAAGGAGGAGCAAAAAGATCAGCAATTTCAGCGAAGAAAAGAGCCGCGCTTGACAAGCGAAAGAGAGGACTTATGTTTCGAATGGCAACCCAAAACGAGGTGTGTGATGTCGAGCCCAGCTGACCGGAATGTGGATGAAGATCAATCTGTTGAAAAGAGTGGACTCGAACTCGTGGCGACGCCCATCACCTACCAGCAGCCGATCGATCCTTACCGCATTCATTACGCGCCGCCCTTGACAGAGACCATTCTCGAGCCTCTAAGGCCTTCGCTCCCCTACCTCGAAGAGCAGGCGCTCACGAGAAAGATCGATCCAGCCGCAGCCCTTGGCGCTTCTCTTTTCATCTTACTCTTTACCATCATGAGCATCATCTCCTGGTCGAGTAGCAAAGAAATGCTGGTGGCCACTCAAACCAATGTCTTTGCGCAAGGGGACTGGTGGCGTTTGATCACTTCGCCCTTCGTTCATGCCGATTTTCTTCACCTGGCATCCAACTCAATGCTCTTCCTCATCTTCGCCACGCTTCTTAATAATTATTATGGTCGCTGGGCCTTCCCAGTCTTAAGCGTGCTCGGAGCAGCGGCTACTGAGGCTATCGCACTCCTTACCTATCCCGCGAACGTTCGCCTCGTCGGCGCTTCGGGAATGGTTTATCTCATGGCTGGCATGTGGCTCGTATACTTTGCAAGACATTCGAGTTATCTCAAACTTTCGCATCGGGTCATGCGCGTGATCGCCTTTGTGCTCGTGGTCCTAGTCCCGACTTCTTTTGAGCCACAAGTGAGCTACCGTAGCCATGCGATCGGCTTTATTCTCGGCGTGTTCATTGCCTGGATGTCTTTACCCTGGATCAAGCCGAAGCCTTTGAGCCGTGAAGAATACGCCAAGGCTCAGGAGAAAGTCCGTAGCCGTAAACGCTTCCTCGAAGACGAGGACGATGTGCTCACTTACCTCGCGCTACGGCCCCAGCCCAGGTCGCAAAGCCTTCCGGAAGATGATTCACAGCGCTGAAGCCGTTCTCTTTGAGAAGTTTCAGAGCCTGAAGCGAACGCATTCCACTCTGGCAGTAGATGACAGAGTTTTCGAGGATCTCCGGGAATTCCCCTTCTTTCAGCCGCGACAGGGGCCAATGCAAAGCCCCCTCGATATGCCCCCTCTCCCATTCTCCGGCTTCTCTCACATCAATGAATTGATAGTCTGCCGCATCCTTCGCAAAATTCGCGTTAACAGGTATTGCACAGGACAGATCAAGTTTCGGGAGGCTAATCGCGGCTGGCGCGAGACTGCAGAC
>SEDW01000969.1 GCA_004193325.1 Pseudomonadota bacterium
GATGAAATTGAGTAGGGCGGGGCACGTGAAACCCTGTCTGAACATGGGGGGACCATCCTCCAAGGCTAAATACTCCTGACCGACCGATAGTGAACCAGTACCGTGAGGGAAAGGCGAAAAGAACCCTGGTGAAGGGAGTGAAATAGATCCTGAAACCGTGTGCGTACAAGCAGTCGGAGCCCTTCGGGGTGACGGCGTACCTTTTGTATAATGGGTCAGCGACTTACTGTTCGTGGCGAGCTTAACCGTATAGGGGAGGCGAAGGGAAACCGAGTCTGATAAGGGCGCATAGTCGCGGGCAGTAGACCCGAAACCGGGTGATCTAGTCATGGCCAGGGTGAAGGTTGAGTAACATCAACTGGAGGCCCGAACCCACGTCTGTTGCAAAAGACGGGGATGAGCTGTGATTAGGAGTGAAAAGCTAATCGAACCCGGAGATAGCTGGTTCTCCTCGAAAGCTATTTAGGTAGCGCCTCGTATGTATCCTCTCGGGGGTAGAGCACTGTTATGGCTAGGGGGTCATTGCGACTTACCAAACCATTGCAAACTCCGAATACCGAGACGGACTGTACGGGAGACACACGGCGGGTGCTAACGTCCGTCGTGAAAAGGGAAACAACCCAGACCCACAGCTAAGGTCCCAAATTACTGCTAAGTGGAAAACCATGTGGAAAGGCACAGACAGCCAGGAGGTTGGCTTAGAAGCAGCCACCCTTTAAAGAAAGCGTAATAGCTCACTGGTCGAGTCGGTCTGCGGGGAAGATTTAACGGGGCTAAGCAGTAAACCGAAGCTTGGGGTGTGCATCTTTGATGTACGCGGTAGAGGAGCGTTCCGTAGGCCTGCGAAGGTGGATTGAGAAGTCTGCTGGAGGTATCGGAAGTGCGAATGCTGACATGAGTAACGATAATGCGGGTGAAAAGCCCGCACGCCGAAAGCCCAAGGTTTCCTTGCGCAACGTTAATCGACGCAGGGTGAGTCGGCCCCTAAGGCGAGGCAGAAATGCGTAGTCGATGGGAAGCTGGTTAATATTCCAGCACCTCGCGTAAGTGCGATGGGAGGACGGAGAAGGTTAGGTGAGCCGGGCGTTGGTTGTCCCGGTGAGAGGACTGAGGTGGTGCCCTTAGGCAAATCCGGGGGTGCAACATTGAGGTCAAGGACGAGTCCAATGGGACTAAGTCACCGATATCACGCTTCCAGGAAAAGTCCCTAAGCTTCAGCTTACGCAGACCGTACCGTAAACCGACACAGGTGGGCAGGATGAGAATTCTCAGGCGCTTGAGAGAACTCGGGTGAAGGAACTAGGCAAAATAGCACCGTAACTTCGGGAGAAGGTGCGCCAACCATGGTTAATAGCTGAGGTTGGCCGAAGTGACCAGGCCGCTGCGACTGTTTATCAAAAACACAGCACTCTGCAAACACGAAAGTGGACGTATAGGGTGTGACGCCTGCCCGGTGCCGGAAGGTTAATTGATGGGGTCAGCCGCAAGGCGAAGCTCTTGATCGAAGCCCCGGTAAACGGCGGCCGTAACTATAACGGTCCTAAGGTAGCGAAATTCCT
>SEDW01000970.1 GCA_004193325.1 Pseudomonadota bacterium
TAGTACTTCTCACCGGCGCAGATTTCAGATTCCGCTTTGGTGCTGATTGGGAGGTCCGCTTTCTCGCCGGCGTAGAAGACCGACACAGCCTGAGTCACACCATCCTGCTCGACCGATACCGTAGTGAGGCCGTAGGACGTCAATGCCGGTGCAAGGAAAGTCGCTTTTGAATCGGAGAGAACTTTCAGACCTGAGACTTTGGAACCGCCCATCGCGACAACCATAGTCTGACGAAAGTTGATGCCGTTGATTTCAATGTTGCCCTTGGATTTCACGATAAAGGGCAAGCGCGAGCTCACCGCAACAGGTGCCAGAGACTGACTCTCTTGCTTAGTGAGGATCATGGATTTGGTGGACTGCTCTTTCTTCTCGGCTACCACATCTTTGGTAATTGCGGTTTGGAATGATCCAAAGAATTGGGTCGAAATCTGCGCGACACCGTCTTTGATTTCAATCTCCGAACGTGGGATCACACCGATGACGTTGGTCGCTCCGGCTACAACAGTAACCTTATAGAGCACCACAAGATTCGACCAATCCTCGGCAAGACCAAGCGAGACGGGGAGGGGAATGCTAAGTTTAAAAGGAATCTTTGCATCGGTCGCAGTCCCCGCATTCACGGTTACTGCCGTACCGGATTTGGTAACATCAGTCCCGAGGTTGAGTTCCGCTGCGAATGCTGGCGTTGCAACGGAAGCACCTTCCTCTAGTGTAATGCTTGTGCTGATCGCAAGAGATCCGGGAGGAAAGCTGATTGAGGAAACACGAAGTCGTAACCATAGATGAAAGTATAGTGATCGCTAAGATTGCGCGTGACATAGTGGCCTCCGGTTTTACTATTTAAGGCGATCGGCGGCGGGAGGATGAAAATAAGCAGGCGCAAATAATCGAGGGCAATCCGCGATTTAGGGGCTCTGATTTTTTCGTCAGGGAATGTTTTTTTGCATGAATCTGCGGTGAATTCTTACCGAGGGTAAGAATCAGTTGAGGGAAAAGACTTCGCCCTCAGAAACGACAAAGACATTGTCCATGCGCTTCGGCTTGACGGCAAAGCCGCCCGTGAAGCTCCCGAAGCTTGGCAGCACCCCGAGAGATGGGCTGAGCCAGAAACAGGGGAGGCGCATCCTTGGGCGACCGAGATGAAGCACGGGATGGATGTGCCCGCACCAGGTGTAGAGATCCTTGCTTGCCTCCGGCTCATGTCGAAAACAAAAAGGTCCTTCGACGTAGGGTTCGTTCACCCAATCGATCTTCCAGTGTTCAGGGAATACGGTGGTTTTGGGATCGTGGTTGCCGCGAATGCTCAGGATAGGTACGGAGCAGCGTTTGCGCCACGTCTCGATCGTGCGGTTGACATTATCCGAGAGGCCTTTGGGGCTATGCATGAGATCGCCGAGGATGAGGATGCGTTCGGCACCGGACTCTTCGACGATATGCGTGAGTTCATCGAGGTCACTATCAAGGACAGTGCTGGGAACGGGGATGCCGTGCTCCTGAAAGACTTCGGCCTTGCCCCAATGCGTATCGGCAAGAATCAGCGTTTTTTTCGCGTGCCAGTAGACCGCTTTGCGCCCGTAGAGGGTAAGCTCTTGTCCCCGTACTTCTGTTGAAAGGCTTTTTGCCATTCTTCCTTCGCTCGCTCCATGCGATCGCCCGCAGTTTCCGAAGTGAGCCGCACGCTGGTCCTCTCCAAAAAGAGAGGAAAGCCGAGAGGCGAGAACATTTCTAACATTTTCACCTTTTTCCGTCCATCCCGGATGCGCAAAATGGTCCGCTCAAGCCTAGCCTTGTCGAAGTGGCCTTCCATAACCTCATCGTGAGCCTGTTTCAAGAGGAGATTGCCCGGATCAAAACGCGCAAAGACGTCAAAGAGCAGGGCCGAACTCGTCTGAATTTGTCTCGTTGATTTGGCGGCACCTGGAACATTCTGCAAAACGAGACCTGCGATTCGTGCAATTGCGCGAAACTGCCTTTTCTCAAGTTCTCTCGTGTTCATGCCGCCTTCGACGTCGGACTGCCAGTTCTCGAGAGCAAGGAGCTGCATCCAATCCACTTCCCGAGGCTCGATGGTTCGCGAGCAGACGATCTCGATGCCGTAGTCATTCACGGCGACGATGCAGCTCATCGGTTTGATCCTGTTCAATCGAGTC
>SEDW01000145.1 GCA_004193325.1 Pseudomonadota bacterium
TAAGATTTAGACAAAGCTTTGGAGCATCCATGCGTCTCTTGCCCATTTTATTCAGCGTAAGCCTTTTAGCGGCCTGTGAAGGCGCCCAGCTACAAGATGGGCGCTACACAGTTGTCAAAGGTTCCGCAGCTTCCGGCGAGGTCAAAGCCGAAACCGTTGACGCCGGCTCTACACCGTCCCCCGATGCGACCCTAACCAAAACCGATACAGCCTCCAGTCCAGGCGAGCCTATGATCGATATGCCTTCACCAGAAGCAGCACATATGCCTGTCGCGATTGGTGGAGCCTCGCTCTTTTGTTCGGTACCAAATATCGAAGTTGCACTGGCTACTTGTTTTGCCAAACAAAAATCTGGCGCGCTCGCAGACTTTGCGGCCCAGAAAGCCTATTTCATCGATTCCCAGGATCTCAATTGGGCAGAAACCTCATTCATCCGCAAAGCTCTTGGAACTTTCGAAGTCAGCCTACCCTACAAGGTCAAGGACAAAAGCTTCGCCATTGGCTTTGTGAATAACGATAATAAAACAATCGTCGACTGGGTTATAGATGCCAATGATCCTATACCGAAAGCGGTCGTTGACGGTGGCTTCGAGGACATTCGCTACGACGGATCATTCGCAACACAGTTTCTTGATCCTGCTCATCAAAAGGCTTGGAAAGCCAAATCGAAAACTGCGAATTGCGCTGACGTCATTGAGATGGCGAACGTGAATACGGCGATGGGAATTTTGCCGGTGGAAGGCGATCAGTGGGTTGAGCTTGATTCTGTGTGTAAGACCGAAAGTTTTCTTAGCGGCGGCAACAATATCGTGCTCTACCAGGATCTCAAACTCGAGCCCGACCATATTTACCAAATCACTTTTCAGTTCAGCGGTAGACCCGGTGCCACTCAAAAGCAAGAGTTTCAGGTTCGTTTTGGTGACGAGGAGATCCTCAAGATGGTCGTGACTGACGACAAATGGCAAAGCTACACCTTCACCCGCCGCGTGATCAAAGAACGAATGCGCATTGAGTTTGAAGAGTCCGGCATCGTCGATGGCCGAGGGACACTGCTCGACAACGTTGTGGTAAGCAGTGTGGGAACAGGACCGAAATGATTCTTCGGTCCTCAAGCTGGATCTAAGATTCGATGCTCGGAAGATCAGCAAGACCTTTGTCCCGCATGATCTGTTCAACCTTGGAATGATGAGCCGCTTCCCATATCTCAAGGGATTCTGAGGCTTCCTTCGCCGCCTTCGCGAGAGCCAAATCCAGGACTTCGTCCAACCTTGCCTTTGGCACGACAACGATCCCCTCTTCATCAGCCACAATGATATCACCAGGCTCGACCACAACGCCTCCGCATTGCACTCTTGCGTTCATGGCGCCCACAGCTTCTTTTTTGCCGGGAATGGGAATCAGGCCTCGGGCCAGCACTGGAAAATGATTCGCCCGCACTTCAGCCAGATCCCGAATCATACCGTCGATGATGAAGCCCGTGACTCCACGCTTCTGAGCGATTGCGCAGACGTTGCCTCCTGCCACCGCATAATCCTGATCGCCGGCCTGACAGACGATAATAGAGCCCGCAGGAGCCCGATAGATGGCTGCATGGAGCATAAGATTGTCCCCGTCGCCACAGCGGACAGGATAGGCAGGTCCGGCGATGCGGGGCATGTTCTGCCAGAGCTGATGAATACCATGATCCATTACGTATTTTCGGCCAACTATCTCAGCGAGAGTCGTCGGGGAGACTTCGAGGAATGCTTCGGCGTAATTCAAGATGAGCCTCTTGTATTGGAGATTGGCAACAGCAAAGCAGCCCGTAGCGAGCTCCCTTAGAGCTATACTACGGGCCGGGACGGTTCACAACTGCTCAGGATTCGTCGTCCTCGGCATCGAGGTAGTGCACACCTTTGAGAATTTCCTCGGCACCGATCGACTGCGCTCTGTGGGCCTCGAGAATACCTAGACTCATCGCATAGGCTTGTTTCGCCTGTGTACCTAAGGCCGCAAGGAGTGACGAGCATTCTTTAATGGAAGCTTCGCCCACTGCCAGAGCTTCGTCATTTTGAAATCCCACGAGTAGGGACTGCTCGTCGCTCTTGGAAATAATCTGTTCGATCAGGGTTTGACTCTTTTCGAGAATGGCCGAGATCTCGCGGGAGGAAGCAGCGCTCAACTCAGCGAGTCTGGAGATTTCAAGAGCCACGATTCCGAAGTTCTTGCCGGCTTCTCCTGAGCGGCTCGCTTCAACCGACGCATTGTAGGAAAGGAGCTTCGTTTGAAACACGATGTCGTTGATGAAATTCGTCTTGGCCGAGATCTCGGAAAGGATGGCATTCATAGAGCGGATGTTTTGCTTCATGGCTCTCAGAAGGTTGACCGTGTTACCAGCGGTCGACGTGATTTTTTCGATTGCAGTCAGAACGTTTTGCACCGATTGCTCACCACGATGCGCGGACAGAGCCGTTTTTTGTGAAAGCTCGCTAGATTTCCTCGCAATCTCACCTGCGGCATTGATCATTGCCGAGATTTCTGCAAGCGCTGCGGAAATCTGAGGGATCGGCTCTTGCCGCTTATGTCCTGACTTGGACAAGTCGGCATTCAAGCGTTTTTTCTGCCGGTAGGACATTGCCGTAGTCACAGCGATCAGAAAAATTATTCCAAGCGAGAGATAGAGAGTGCTCGCGTGAGAGGAGACAGCAGATTGGGGCCGGGTGATTACCGCCAAAGCGCAAATCAGCGGCAATGCTGCAGCGAAGCTGACGAGCAAAGAGCTAAAGAATGCCTTCACGTCTGAAATCATTGCCTCATGCCTTTCGACAAATATGGGCACTTATCGACGTAAACGAGCCTTTAGGCGAGGCGAAAAAAGTCAGTTTTGCTAGTGATTCTATTGCAATCGCTAGGATACAGGAATTAGATGATGAAATTGTCAGGAATCAAATGGGTAAATCTAACTAAAGTGGCGTACTTATAGGAGCTGATAGCAAAGGGGGAGTCCGCATTTGCGTAACTCCCCCTCGTATTTATGCTCAGTCCGTTAGCGGATTTCGATCTGCACTTCGTTTCGGCGAAGGGCCGGAACTGCAAAGGGAGGATCGTATTGCGCAAAGACCGCGCCTGATAGAGTTTCGTGTAGGGAAGCGGCTATCCAGCGACGAAGTTCTTCCTCCGCCTCAGAAATATTTTCATCCGAACTCGTTCCCGAGAAACGAATCGAAGCCATAAGACGTTTCGGCATTTCACCGATGATCACTCGATCATCATTGGGACGCGGAACATCGGATATCTGCATTTTTTTCGGTAAACAAAAAGCCACGACCCATTCCTCGCCGGCAGCTCCTTCACCATTTTCAGTGGTGGAGAGAATATTGCCTCGATTGGCCGCTTCGAAAACCGGATTGGTCATTTCAATTTTGTTTTCGCCCTTGTTCTCGCCGTAGATATAGGAGGCAAGAATATTAAAGGCTTCGTCCATTGCCTTCTCGCGACTGCCTTTGACAATCGTCTTGGCAACGAGGGTCGGCTCGTATTCACGCACTTCAATCGCGCCGTCTTCTTCGAGCACGCGGAATCTTGGCTCTTCTTCGGTGCGAATACCGAAAATGCCAGGGATACCCTTGATCTTGTCGCTGAGGGGAATATTAGGTTCTTGGCTTTCAGGTTTGCTCATAGGAACTCCTTGCGATGAGTGGCCTCGAAACAATCCTAGGGGAGCTCCCCGAAACGAACTAGGGCCTAACCAAGGGGTCAGGCCGCAAGCGGGGGATTTCTTGAAGGAATTATGAATAGAGTGAAATGGAGCGGCTCTCAAAGCGGCTCCGATGGCAGATTAGTGGACGTTAAGACCTTTGAGGAGGAGCCGGCAGAAGGTTTTGATGCGGTCTTGTGCTGCGACTCGACCTTCGCTCGTCTCCCAAGGAAAACAGAGAGCGTCCAGGGTTGCGTGAATGAGGTTTGCATTTCGCGTGCAGTTGGCAAAGGCAAATTCTCCGCTGCGAATACCCTCTTCCAGAACTTCCTTAATCAGTTTGACATCTTCAACCTGAAAGCGTTCGCGAGCCGCTTTGGAAACCGGCGTCGACAGAGCTTCGTAAAGACTGATTGTGGTCAGACCATACTCTACATAACTGCGTTCCCACCAATTCACGCGAGCTTCAATAATCGCATTGAGCTTGTCGGTGGCAGTACCGGAGATCGAACTCGCATCCAAGGTCACGAAATGCAGGCTTTCCTGGAAGTCAGCGACGAGGGAAGAGAATATTTCCTCTTTGCTTTTGAAGTAAAGATATACCGTGCCTTTGCCTAAACCGGCTTTCGTGGCAATGTCTTCAATCGAAGTATTTTTGAGTCCCAGACTCGAAAATAGCCCGCGCGCAGCCTCGAGAATTCTTTTCGGCTTCTCTTGCTGTTGAATGGAAACGAGTTCGCGGTGAAGACTGGTCATTCAAATTCTCCGGTTGGCAAAGCATTCTCTCGAATCTGTGTAAAAGAGGAATCATTTTCGTTTTGACTCATAGCTGCTGGTTCTCTGACCGAGCTGTCCTCAGAAGGAATCGATTCCCCGCCGAATAGTGAACTAAGAAGGGTAATGAGTATCGCGCCGAAACTGTTCATAGAAACCTCTTGGGCTTTAAGCAACGGCATTACTTGGGACTTTTGAATTCTGAGAACTGACCGTCGAATCCCGATTAGTAATCACCCGTTTACTAATGATCGGCAGTATCAGAGAATTAATCAAGCGTTTACTTTTAAAAATTGAATTGAGTTTCTAACCAAAATAAATTAATATTGTTATCAACCACTTAGGGGAAGTACTTGAAAGTAACTAAACCTAAAACGCCACCAATACGGCAAAACGATCGAAACCTTTCCGAATGTAAGTTACTGGACGCTGCCCATCAGCTCTTCCTCAAACTCGGATTCGAAGGTTCAACGACCCGCATGATTGCAAATCAGGCCGGGGTAAATCTTGCGTTGATTTCGAAGTACTTTGGTAACAAAGAAGGTCTGCTGATCTCGCTTCTCGAAAATCGCAAACGTCAGATGAACAGCTGTAGCTTTACTTATCCTGCAGAAAAAGATTTCGTCAGCGAAATCAAAGCGCACTACGAACATATGCTTGAGATTCATCAGACGGTCGGTCTCGATTTGATGAAGATTGTTATCTCGAAGAGTCTCACTGACGAGAACTTCAATCGTGAAATCCGTTCCCGCATGGAATACGAAAACAAGATGCTGATCGAACGCATCCAAACTCATATCGACTGTGGAAATGTTCGTGCTGGTGTCGATGCCCATCAAATCGAAGAACAAATCCGTTCCTACGGAGTTTGCCAAAGTTTCTTCGGCATCATTCTCCGTGGTGAATCCACGGAGAAGATTCGTAAGCACCTCCATTGTTTCGCCGACACTCTTGGCAAAGCCTACGTTCCTTGATTCCTTTTCGCTAAAGCTTTCCTCTTGATCTTCCGAAGAATGACATGTTAGCGTTGAAGTAATGGAGTAAATCATGAAATCATTCGCAATCAAAATCTCAACGACCACCACCACCACCTTGTTAAGGTCCTGGTGTTGTTGAGCTAATATTATAAAAGCTTATCGAACCCAGGTCTAATCAACCTGGGTTTTTTGTTGTTCAAAAACCCCAGGCTCCGAGAGTCTGGGCCTTTGCGTGCCTGGCCTGCGGAGCCATTGTCTCGTTCTTTTGGAGAGGCAAATCCCGCATGGAAAGGCTTTGTTATGTGTCAGGTAGAATCGAAAAAATCGGAGAATGAATTCCGTGAAGCACTGGCTGAAATCCTGGCTCTTTCGGTCAAAAGGATCTTCGCGTCCGAACTCTCAGGCCCAAGAGAAAGGCGAGATCTTTCCGAGCACGGCTTTAGCTGTGACTTCGAACTCTCGAGGCCACTTGTGCCCGAAGATCTTCCTCCCATCGAACTGGAGATGAAGAGGCAGTTGAAATCATCTGGCATTCCCGATGATTGTTTTAAACTGATGAACGTCGCCGGCGCCTACTGGAATGGCGATGAGAACGAGAACATGCTGCAGAGGATCTACGTCGCCGCGTTCTCTTCCTCCGAAGATCTCAAGCTTTATTTGGATGGAATTGAAGAAGCAGAAAAGAGAGATCACCGAAAGCTCGGCCGGGACATGAAGCTCTTCTTCTTCCACGAAACAGCTCCTGGGATGCCCTACTGGATGCCGAAAGGCTTCGCACTTCTGAACCGCCTGATCTCCTGGTGGCGCGAGGTGCACGAGCGCGAGGACTACCAGGAAATTTCGAGCCCGATTATCAACGCTAAGAAACTGTGGGAAATCTCTGGTCATTGGGATCACTACCGGGACGATATGTTCATCATGAAAATGAGCGATGACGAGGTCTATGGGGTAAAGCCCATGAATTGTCCCAATGCCATGATCATGTTCAATCAGGGCCTTCACAGCTATAGGGATCTGCCTCTTCGTCTCTCCGACTGCGATGTCCTCCATCGCCATGAGCGTTCCGGAGCTTTGCATGGACTTCTCCGAGTGCAAAAGTTTCAGCAAGACGATGCCCACATCTTTGTCGAGGATCAATCGTCTGCCATAGAATCGGAATTTGCCCGCATCCTCGATCTCGTCGATGAATTCTATTCGGTCTTTGGCTTGTCCTATCGCTTTCGCATCGCAACAAGGCCGAAGGATTCTATTGGTGATGACCAACTTTGGGAACGAGCGGAGGGGGCCCTTCATTCTGTTCTTCAGCAGAGGGTCGGTGACAACTATGAGATCGCGCAAGGCGACGGGGCATTCTACGGACCAAAGATCGATATCGTGATTAAGGATGCTTTGGGTCGCGACTGGCAAATGGGGACTCTCCAGCTCGACTATCAGCTGCCGAGACGATTCGATTGCCGTTACGTCGATGCCAAAGGACAGAAAGAATGTCCTGTGGTCATACATCGGGTGATCTATGGATCGATGGAGAGATTTATCGGCATCCTCATTGAACACTGCGGCGGCGCCTTTCCCCTCTGGCTTGCCCCTGAGCAGCTGAGAATTCTGCCGGTGAGCGACAAGCATAAAGCGCGGGCCGAAGAGATAAGGCAAGATCTCAAACGCTCAGGAATCCGCGTCGCCATCGATGACGACGGCAGCCTTGGGAAAAAGGTCAAAGGCTTTCGAATCGACAAGATACCTCTGGGTCTTGTGATCGGGGATCAGGAAGTGGAATCAGGCCTGGTCTCAGTCCGGGAGCGCGGATCGAAGGAATCCGTGGTGATGAACCTCAGCGATTTAAAGAAGTTTCTCAAGAACAGAATCGAGGCCAAAAGATAAGGGGAAGAGAGTTAAACTCTCTTCCCCCCGTATGACACCTAAACCTTTTGGTCTAAATCATTCCCCGCGTTATTTGCGAAGAGTCCATACCAGCGCCGCGGTCGATCAAACGAAATTTTTGGTGTGGTTCGCCTGTGCAAGCCCATTGTTGAAGACGTGCACCAGCTTGTAGGCCGTGATCAAAAACATCGAGGCATTTGCCGCTTTGACGAGATACGAGTTGGTACTCAGCGTTTGCAGCGAGAGGTGCTTGAGCTGGACGGAAGAACCATTCCTGGTTCGAAGCGCCAGGACCGCAATCCCACTGATGAACCAAAGTTCCTGGAGCAACGCTTGGGCCGCTCACGTCCATACATTTGCTGCTGTGTTTGAACTTAACTGAATAAGAACCCTGTGTAGCTGGAGTGATGATCAACTGTTGATTAGGATTGTTTTGGGAATCCCATTGAAGAACAGTTGCGCCATTGTCAGTGAAAGAACTTTCAACGCTGATTGTTTTGCCAGACTGAAGACCGACAAGTGTCAAAGAACCAGCTTGATCAACAAGTTTGAATTTCTGATGGTCTTCACCTGTGCAGCTCCATTGCTGAAGTTTTGCACCGTTGTCACGGCCGTGATCTTTAACGTCAAGGCACTGACCGCTGTGGCGAGCTACAAGAGTATATACAGAGTTCAGTGCAAGGCCAGCAGGTGTAGCGGCAGGAGTTGGTTTTGGATCTGGAGTTGGTGTGACGGGTGGCGTTTGACCGCAGCGACGCCAGGCGAGGCCGAAGACTTGGTTGATTTCGCCATCAACTGTGTCGTTCGTAATAAGACTTTGAACATCAGCAGCAGCGCCAGTGAGTTTCGTCAAACGGATCGACGGATTGATGGTCAACGCGCGATCTACGTTACAGGGCGACCAGGTATCAGGGATGTAGACCGAAGCCAAACCGATTTTGTCAGTGTAGACAAAGTCTTTTACCAATGGACCGACTGAAGTCGCGGTGAAAGTACCGGTTTCGCCAGTGCCTTGGAAGAAGTAGCTGGTGCTATGATCGGCGCGAACTTTAGGCGCGAGATCCATGAAGCCACGGTAGTTGAAAGTACCGATTGAGTATTGCCAGCCTGCAGGAACGCTCAGAGTAAGCGTAACGGAGCAGTTTTTACGAGCAGCTGAGAGAGGAATGCCAGGGCCAACTTCTGCCACGAATTCAGAGAACGCGAGGGTGAAAGCTTTCTTATCGGGCGAGAGGTTCGCGTTATAAGTACCGGCTGGACAACCTGTGCCCAATGCATCGATGGATTTAATAGTGACAAGGTCGGGATTCGGAGCTTCCTGAGCAGCTACGGCAGACGAAAGAAAAGCGCTTGATGACAAAGCGAAGATAGCAGGAGCGAGAAGTTGTTTGAACTTCATGGGAAAACCTTTCGAAGAGTTTTTAGAAGAAGAGCAATTTCCATAGGAGCTACATTGCAGCCTTCGTGCCAAGCGTAATGGAGACTTTTTTGATGTAGGCAATTTGCTGAGCTTTGTGCTTAAACGCAGACAGGGTAAGGCTTTTATGGAAATACAGTTGTGTGCCCAGCTAAAATGGATCACCCGCTTTTTCCTGAGATTGCCAAAGATCACGAAGATGCTGAAAGCTGAGTCTCTCCGTCTTAAACGACCTACTCGTAGCGATTAATCCGGAGCGCAAATTCAAGGGATGAATTGAGATTGCAGGTGATTATTGACGAAATGCAAAAATCAGCATCTTCCCCGGGTGAATTGCTGGATTCTTTATTGTGTCTAAGGGACTGAGTCTGTAAATGAAGCAGTTAGATTAACGAAGATGAGGTGGGACGTGATGAGGAACATACTTCTAGCAATATTCGCAGTCCTCCTGAGCTACACCGTTTATCAAAAATTCTTCACAACCGTGAATATTCCCAAGGAAGAACGGGCGACCGCCTCCCCTTCTCTAGACGACAGTGAGATGGTTGAAGCTTTTGAAGAAGTGCCAACCCCTTCAAACTTCGCGGCTCCACGTCAGCCAAGTCAGCCTATTTCTGCGGCCCCAGTCAGCCACAGCGAAGAGGCTGAGATTAGCGAAGAGAACCAGGCTCCGGAAGCCGTTCAAATTGAAGTTCCCAAGGATAAAGAAAAAGACAAATCTGCGCCCACCGCCATCAAGGAAGTTCGCTACAGCGAAGCCGAACTCATGGAAAGCTTTGCAGCTGACGAGCGCATTCAAAAGGTCGCAGATGTGATTTCAGTGATTTGCTACGCAGACTATTGCGAAGTGAAGGCTCAGGCAAAACCGAACGAAGATGATAATCTCGAGAATCAATTTATGATGCATCTGAGAGCTCATCCCCAATTCGGAACCGATTTTAAATCCGCTCCGATTAAAGATGCTGAGCATATGATGACCTTCACCTATCCACACACGCCAGAGATTTAAACCTTCCCGGAGAGTTTGGTGTCGAAAGACTTATCCATTTTCTTCACAATCCGACTCAACGATACAGGGCTGATACCGAGATACATTGCAATCATGTACTGGTGAATACGCCCTCTGAGATGCTGATGCGAGAGGAGAAAATTCTCGTAACGCTTTGAAGCATCCTGGGTAAGCAGCTGGTAGAGTCTTTGATCGGATTCGACAAAAGCTCTTTCAGCAACGACTCGAGTAAACTGTTCTAAGATTCCCGCCCGTCCTAAGACATCGTGTAAATCACTCGCTTTGATAGAATAAACGATCGATCGCTCAAGCGCCTGCACCTGCAGATCGGGAGAATGCGAATTCATAGTCGCTGAGAATGGGCCGAGAAGCCGACCTTCATGGAAAAAGCCGTGGATATATTCCTGCTTCTCCTCGTTACGAATGAACGAGCGGAATAAGCCCTTTTCGATAAATCGATAACGCTGCGCACCGGCAGCCTGTTGAACGACTTCATCGCCAGGCGCATACTCTTCCACCGCAAATCTTGAAACAAGGTAGGATATATCGTCCTCGGCGAGGCTAAGATTATCCAGATAAAATCCTAAGTGCTCCAAGAGAGCAAATTTCATATATCAAAGCCCTATAATCGTTTCTTTTCATTACTGCATCTTTGACAGCCTCCCATTTTTACAATTCCGACCTCTCAGCGTCGTTAACATATGCTAAACGCTTGTATTTTTTGACTGAATTTAGAACGCCGCGACCGTATGGCCGCGGCGATCTAAGATCCAGAGGCATCGGGCGCGCCTCCACCGACTCGTTACCTTGTCAGATGGGACCGATCGACTGTGTTCCATTTAATCCTATCTCTGCCCTTTGAAAAGAGTCTTCGTCTTCGAATAAGCTCGATAAGTCTGCGCTTTCATACGATCAGAAAAATCATGCTGCCCTACTGAGACAGGCGATAATTTTAAGCGATTTCGCAGAAGATGATTGAAGGAGAGAGCTTCAATCTGCCTCTGCGTTTCTTTCGTGTTAAAAATGATTGAGAGAGAAATTGATATGTCTCCTCTCCCGTTGTGTACGTCATGCCCGGCAACGAAAGGAATATGAATCGCTTCGCCGGGGCCAAAATCGAAGGTCTGGGCCTTGGGGGCAAATACTTCATCGTATTGCGGCCGAACGCCCGTGCGCGCCATGAAACCTTCGAGAACCTCGGGTTTGATAATGTCTTCGTCCCAGGATGGATAGATAGACACTTTCTTCTGCCCCCGAAACTGAAGAAGGAAAGTCGAATAGCGATCGATATGAAAGGGCGTGATGCTGCCGGGAGACGCAATAAACATATAGAGCATGGGATCAACAGCACGATTTCCAGCTCCGCGCAGTCTAATTACTTCGTCGACACTGGATTTGAGTTCGGCGAAAAGATCTTTGAAGCTTGGATCAACTTCTGGACTTCGAACCATGATGTAAGAGTCGACGTCCATCATTCGGTTGATCGTATCCTCGAGACTCAAACCATTTTTGTTATCGATGTGAGCGCGATCAAAGTTATCACCTTTCGAAAGCTTGCCGGAGCTGTAAAAAACCTGTTCAGAAGGAAGCGCTGGTATTACGGCCGCAAGATTTTCGATACTCATCGCGGGATGACCAAGTAAACCATGGCCAAATTTAAAGGGAGCCTTGTCGATATCATCGATCTGATTCAAACCGACGAAAGAGGGAATCGCGTTTTTCATCTTCCAAATCTCCGCTTCATTCATAATCCCTCAGGAATTGTCTCAGTACGTTTCTCGTTTTGCAAGAGAACTCCAAACATCACCCAAAAGATCGCGCTTACTCCGACCGCACTGTCTGCAGTCAAAGCGCAAATCAGGTAGCCCAACACTCCGGCAAGGTAAGGGAGATAGTTGGGAATGTTTTTCTTACCATCATCGATGAGATGGCGACCGGTCTGGATCAAGGCAAATCCGAGAAGAACCAAAAGCACCATGAGAGCGAGAATGCCGTGACTGTGCGCGAAGGAGATAAAAAAGTTATGAGGCTTATCGACGAGACTGTCGGGACCAAAAACAGCACTCATCTTTACAGGATCATTGTTCGGAAATTCAAAAGGAAAAGATCCGGCACCCTGCCCGAGGAACATTGTCTTCTTTAGCAAAGGCAGAGAGTAGGACCAGATAAAACCTCGAAAGGAAAACGCTTCATCAGCAATAGGCAGAGGAAATCTCTCGGCGACCACGGGGGTGACAAAGGCCCCTGCCCTGCCGATGCGAAATCCCCAGTTGGTCCGAGCGGCCCCCGTCCTTCCATCTTCAGCCGACCGGATTCGATCTGCACCTTCAAGATTTCGGTTGTTACTGACCCCGCACTTTGAGTCGATTCGAGCGGGGGCGCCTCAAAGGAATCCATTTTAAATTGAGGCGGCACTGTCGCGATACGTTCCGATGTTTTGTTGTGCGAAAAAAAATTCATGGCGAAATAGCTGCCGACATGGAGGAGAAGGAATGCGAAGAGGAGAAAGATTTTGGGACGAATCTTTTTGATAAAAAACACCGCCGCCAACAGTGAGACCAAGCCTCCGATTAATCCACCGCGAGACATACTGCCGAGCAATAAGGCAAAGCTTGCCAGAGCAGGAATGAAGAAGAAAAGGCTTTCTCTAAGGGATTTACGAGTCAGAGCGTAAACGAAGAAAAAAGGCCAGATCATGGCTGTGTAAAGACCTACATAGTTGGGGTTACCAAAAGGCACTGAGGCTCCCGTGAAGCCGCCGCTGTAGGGAAGGATTCGTCCATCGATTTTTAAGATTAAGTTCGCAAGAAAAGGTTCATTGATAAGCTGTCGGCCGGAGAGCTCTAAAAGACCGAACAGAGCGATGACAACTGATGCGAGAGCCAATCCATAGGGCAGGATCTGTGAGGTTGCTCTTTCTCTTAATCGAGCGGCGGCCATGGCGAGGACGAAATAAGCGAGACTTGCTGGCAATCCTTCGAAGATAAAGGGAACACCCCAAAGGGTCAGAGAACGGTAAGGGCTTTGAACTGCAGATGCCGTTGCAAGAACTGCCATGATGAAGAGAAGGCTGTCAGTCCATTTCATAAAGCGCTTTTGAAAGAGAATACCGACGACCGCGCAGCCCGCTGCGAATAGGAGGACGATGACTTTATACCAGGAGAAGCCATCGATTACAGGATTGGGATAGCCCGCTAAAGCGAAGACCTCTGAAATCTGCACCACTCGCAGCTTGACCAGCAAAGGAACGAAAACCGCCGCGACGACTGTCGCGGCGGTCAGAAGTACCCGAGAGATCTTATTATGGTCCAACATACATAGGCGCTGAATAAGGCGGTGCGAGCATACCCGCAGGAGAGTTATAGGGCGTGCTTATTCCGTAGGTACTGAAGGAACCGTAGCCGGTTGTGATGCAGCTGCCGCCCGTCGACGA
>SEDW01000971.1 GCA_004193325.1 Pseudomonadota bacterium
TTAGGCAAAGCATCTGTCAAAATCAGAGCCCTTATTTGCCTGAGTATCTGGCTATAGAGGGGCTCGTTACTGAGATCACTTAGGTTTAAAAGCACTGTGTGACCTTTCTTTTTCCAATAGTCCCTAGCCTAGGCGGCATTTACTTCATCTGAGGACTCCAGCGAAGCTGGAGCTTTGGGGAGCTAACCAGCGCGCCGGAAAATGTAGAAGCAGAAGCGGAGGAACCAACTCGCGATTGGTTCGCCGTTGATTGAAAATAAAGCGACGCTTCTCTCAAAACCATCACTGCAAAGAACAAAGAGACTGGAGCGATGAAGAAGAAAAATACGAAGTTCATAATCTTAACCTTTATACTAAAGAGCCCTTTGGGCCAACTGTTATTGCTGAACTCACTGTTCATACTCAACATACACAGTAGTATCGGTTGGCGTCAATCTTTTCTAAAGACCTACCTTCAGAATATTTTTAAAGTCAATCTATTCAGCGGCTTAAAGCTTCATCAATTATTATCCATGTCTATTAGGCATATATACACTGTTCATAACTCCAAATCTCCAGCCACAAAAAAGGCCAGCGGAGAACCGCTGGCCTTCAAATTTATCTATCAAATTCAGAGTTTGGCTTTCGCCGCGGGTAGGACCTCGGCATCTGGAGCCGTAGTACTGATCTGATCCGTTACTCTGAAACTCCGCGCTTCCTGCTTTTTGCAGAAGTCTTCGCCGTAATAAGTCGCGTTACAAATACCCTTTCGTAGAAGGGCTTTCGCGAGAGCAGCCTGCTCTTCTTTCAAGGCTGGTGCACCCGGCTCACCAAGTTGTCCGGCAATGGGTTCGAGCTGTGGAATATTTTCGACGGCAAAAGGCGCTTGGTCTGCAGCATGGAGGATCGTTGCTGCAGAAAGAAAAGGTAAGGTCAGAGCTAGGCTCATAAAAAGTTTCAGTCTCATAGTCATCCCCTCGAGTTCGTTATCATTTCAGTACCTAAAACCTAACATTTTGCGTAAAAAAGCGCCACATCAGGCTCGGCGTAAGCCTCATAATCGCTTAGATTCCGGAGCCTTATTCCAAACTGTTAATAATATCTAAACATTTAGCCCTGTTCTGCCGATAGAGGCGATGACGAATCCCTATAATTCGCTGCTTTTGCCTCTCATTTCAAATGTCTTGAAACGGATCGGATAGTCCTATGCCAACGAATCATTCCAAGGTCTCGATCAGCCTCCTCTCGCTCGGCCTGCTATCGGCTCTTGTCGCTACTAGCTGCTCGAAAGCTCCATCCCTTCATAAAGGTTCGGCGACGAGCACTGATTCTGGAGATGGGACCGGCAAGGATCCGATTAAACCTGTGGCCGGCGACGACGAGCAGGAAGATTTTCCTAGCGAGGGCGACATTGATGATTCCGAGCCGGCATCGACTTACGTCGATCCCGGGGTAGCTGCTCCTATTGCTGATCCGAACGCAAAGCTTGATCATCAATTCTTTAAAATCACTTTGATCGATAGTCATTTCAAGCTTCCTATCACCGGTGCCACACTCACGACGACCAACAACATCGT
>SEDW01000146.1 GCA_004193325.1 Pseudomonadota bacterium
CGCGCTTTTCCCGTCTTTACAGTGACGAGCCAAAGTTCAATACCCTTGGCGCTATCGATACCTAGCGCGAGCAGACTGCCGTCGGCGTTAAACGAGCGAAGGGGTATGTGGCTCGCCTTTGGCACCTCAATCGGAACCCTCACACCATCGGCGAGGCGAAGGAAGGACGGTGAATAGATTCTGTTCCTTCTTTTCTCAGCCCATAGAATCGGATCAATCTCCCGACCGGCCAATCCAATCGCTGGGGTGGCGAGACTCGCCAGTTGCGAGGCGGGATCTCGTTCCAGGTACAAAAGCATCGTGCCGCTAGGGTCCGTGATCGATAGCGGAGCCATAGGCGCATTGATGAGCTTTGACAGTTCGGGATAAGTCGCTGCTGGCGCTTTGGGAGTGGCTTGCAGGAGGAGGAGAAGGAAGAGGAGATTGAATTGGAATAAAGACCGCAGAGCTTTTTTGAGCATGTGATTCCCTTGAGTCGACCTGCACTATCGCTTAGTTGATTTGCTGCAGAATAGAAAAATCCGTTTTTACATCGGGACCGATTGGATTATCGAGGAAGAAAATTTTGCGGTTCTTCAGACCGGCACGACGAAGACTCTCTCCATGTTTGGCAATGAAGAGCTCTTCAAAAGAACCATCGCCCAAAGCGATCTGCCAGCCTTTTTCCAAGCGCGCGGCAAGTTCTTTGTTCTTCTTGTTGACGAAGATGTAGGCAGGCTGGGGATAGACGAGCACGATCGTGCTTTCGACGATGAATCCGTCCTTACGATGGACTTCCAGTTCGGGATAGATCTCGGCCACACTTCTTGGAAAATAATCAAAGCGATCCGCCGATAGCATTCGGAAGAGACCTTCATAATCGTTTCCGGTATTCACCCGAAAGCCATTCTTTCGAAGAACGTCAACATCGGGCCAGTCAGAGCCCTGACCGGCAATAAGTTTTTTGAGCTCGCTAACATCCTTGATATTTGCGAATTCCTGCTCACGACTCTTTTTTATAAGAAGAAGGCGGACGCCCATGAGGCTTTTGTGAATACTGTACTTGATGGGAAGAAGTTCTTTCTCCCGCGAGCGACTTGTTACGCTCGGCATCAGATCCAGCAGCTTGCCACTGATCAGGCCATTGAGCGCGCGGAACTGATTCATGCGGTGGGATGGAACCAATTCGAAAGGCCCGAACTCTTTCTCGGTCTTGGACAATAGCAATCGGATGATGTCATGGTCGTAATCGTGTCGCACATCGTTGTCAGACTCATTAGCAGGGACGCGCACCCGCAAAGGCTCCTTCGCGAACACTGTCCCGCAAAGACCTATCGTCATAATGAACAAGATTAATACCGTCCGCATCCCATCTCCCGACAAGAGGCCTATTGAAAACTGCTGATGAAGCTGAATTCCATAGTTACGAGCTGGCGAACAAACTTCAAGGCAAATCCTGCAGAGGAAGACCGTATCAAAGGCATTTGATGAGTAGTCTTACCATTCTGGCGCTTTCGCAGCTATTTTCGTTAATTATTACTTAACGGCCCGCTGTGTGAGACGCTAAGCTCACTACACTATTTCAAAGTCGCATTTTCGAATCCTCAACGTCATGAGGAGTGAACGATACCGGCCGGAAAAGTAAGAATGAACTTGAAGGGCCTTCTGCCGGCCGCTGTTTTCGGCCCGGTGAAGACGATAGATATGCTTCCGTTGTGCTTGAGAACCAGATGCTTGACGATATCCATACCCACACCTCGCCCCGAGATATGAGTGACCTGTGTGGCCGTCGACACACCTGTGAGAAAAATGGTTTCCCCAATATCCTGGTCAGACATATTCGGGCTACTACACTTCTTAGCAAGCTCATCAATCGCAAGTCCTGCCCCATCGTCTTTGACTTCGATCACAAGATCTTCGCCCGAGATGGAGGTATCAATTTCGATCGACACCACTCCGACAGAATCTTTCCCTTCGAGCTGGCGGTCAAACGGCCTTTCGATGCCGTGATCAATCGAGTTACGGAAGAGCTGAGTGAAGATGTTGCGGAAAACGTTTTCAACTTCGACTTTCAGCGTGACCTCGAAACCCTGAAACACAATTTTGGGCGTCGGCTTATGCAATTCCTCAGCGATGTGCTTTTGGTTTTGCAAAACCGGCAC
Source organism: Pseudomonadota bacterium (assembly GCA_004193325.1). Taxonomy (GTDB): domain Bacteria; phylum Bdellovibrionota_B; class Oligoflexia; order Oligoflexales; family Oligoflexaceae; genus Oligoflexus. The sequence continues at coordinate 2,142 of SEDW01000146.1, forward strand.
TAGCATCTCTTCCAAAGTACTGTAAAAGCGTCTTACCATCTGGTCTTCAGCGATCTTGAAAAAGCGTTCTTTGACTTCGTTGATATCGGCGAAGTCTTCGTGCAGCTGATTTAAGCGGTGAATGAGGTCTTCAGGAGAATCTTTGATCGCAACGGCCAAGAGTCCGGCCAGGACCTGATCATATTTGGTCAGCATATTACGCAGATTCATCAAATCCAGAGTCAAACGCTCATAATTGATGGCGAGGGTTTTGTTAGCACGAATTTCACTGAAATATTCCTCGACCTCGTGCGATACGTTGGAGATGTAGAGCAGCCCAAAGGTACGTGCATTGCCTTTAATCGTATGCACATTGCGAAACATGCGAGAAATATCCGTCACGCCTGTGACCTTGCCATCCGCAATAAGACGAAAATTCTCGGCGATAAGCAAATCCGCATTCTGAGAAAATTTCTCGTATGCTCGGGTCGATATGGCCAAGACCTGGCCGACGATCTGCAGATCCTTTTGATTCCGCTCGGACTGCTCCTGCATATGTCTCAGTTCCGTCACGTCCCTGAGGACAATCATCATCTTGTCACAAAGCTGCTCGTGGTTGAGAAGGGGCTGCCAGTCGACTTCCAGAATTTTCTGATTTGTGAGGGAATTCACAACCAGTTCGCGAGGGAAAATGTGCTCGTTCATTTCGAAGTTGACGAGTCCCTGTCCAAAACCAGCCAGGGTTGCGTTTTTCACCTGACTCACCTTGTCAGGCGTGAAGTTGGAATTTCGAAAGATCAGATCAAAGCCGTCACGGCCGGTGAGAAATTGGGTATCAAAGAGCGTTCGAAGATAATCCGAATGATCCTCCCCAATCTTCCCGTCGGGCCCGATCGAGAAAATACCCTGTTTCAGATTATGCAGCATTCCAGACATGTCCCGCCCCAACTCATCGTTCTTTCTGTTCAGGGCGAAGTTTGCCGACTTCATGATGGACATATACTTATCGCCAAGACCAAAGGACATGAGGATCGCTTCGATCGCCCCGGCGCACATGGGGGCGAGGTAGAGATAGGTTGTCGAAGCAATCACACCTTCAACACTCAAGATCATAACGAAGACACCACTAAAGTAGATGATGTTCGCCGGGACGTAAAAGTAGGCTGGCCGGTAGCCTTTGGAACAAACATAGATCCCTGCCGTGATGTTGGCGAGGAGACAGAGAGGATTAAATATTTTTAGAATCAATGCAGGATCAGGCCCAGGATTTAAGAGCTGATAGACAATGCCAAGAGTCAGCCCTGTAATCAGAAACCCCATCGTCCCCAAGAGAATTTTTCTGGGAATAAAACTGTCGAGCGAGAGAAATTTTCGCGCAATACCTATCCAGATGATCAGGTTGACTGCCGCAAGCCAGGGAGGAATGCTCTGGAAATCATATTGGAGATGGGGCAGAAAATATTTCGCCGCATAGTTCGTCGCAACGATGCAGAGAACACTGATCGCAACACAGCGCAAGGCGTAGTAGAAATAAGCTCGATCACCGGTCTGCGTAAAGATGAAAAAGTTATAGAGCCCGAGCGCGATGAACGTGGCTAGAAAAAAGCTGATCAAGGTTTCAAAAATCTGCGCCGTGTGAGTGATGGCCTGCTGCGAGCCAAGGTTGAGGGAAAAGGAACGACCTTCACTTCGCAATAGGTAACGATGGGTGCCTGGGCTGACAATCAGTTCCACTGTGGGATGAAGATAGGGAATGGATCGTTTGACGAAGGGCATCTTCCAGCCACTCTCAAGAATTTCTCCCTCAAGTTGATTACTCTTGGAAACGGCGGAGAGTGCCACGTGAGACACGATATCAAACTGAAGGTAGACTTGAATATTTTCCTGACTGGGATTCGAAAGAGTCATTTGAAACCAGCGCGCTCCCTGGTGGAGTCGAACGGATTTGCCAAGAATTCTTTCAAACTGCCGCGAGTATTCGGGCTTCACCACCTCTTCAAATTTTAGCTCCGACTTAGCATCGACAATTTGATCAAGGCTCTCGGTGTAATTTGCGGCTGCCATTCCCTTGGAGAGAACGATTGGCTCTTCCGATGCGTAGGATAATTCCGCGCCCACAGTCGGCACGAGGATGAGGAGGAGAAAGAAGGGAATCAAGACTTTCAAAAGTTTCATCGGTTTGATCGCTTCTCTGTTGGACATGACATTCCTCTTCGCCCATCGGGGCTACTCGGAAGGACTAAAACTTTGGTCATTGGCAATGTTACCAGACCAGTTTAAATCCCAAGGCATTTTCGTTGCTAATCAATTTAACATAAGTTGAGATTATTACGGGCATTACTGAGCAAGAGAGTCGGGAGGAAAGGAAACAAGGGCTAGCAAACGCAGTAAGAGTATGCACCAACGTGCCTCTACTTCTCGATCGCAGCCACGGTGAGCGATATTAAACCATCGATCAGGCGTTTCAGCTCGAGAAGGCTCGAACTCGACGACTTCAGTCCTTTCGAAGCCAGAGCGAGGAGGTGGGCTATGTCCTCGGCGCTTGATCCGACCCCTTTCTTCCGAACAGAGGGCGCGAGCAGGACTGTCAGTTGGCGCTCAAATTCCATATATAAGTTTTGCACAGCCTCTGGCGCGTAGCGCTCGACATTTGTGAGAAGGTCGCGACCATTGATCGAATCAATCGCCACCGCCGCAGGAGACACAATCCAGATGTCAAAGAAACTCTGAAGCTTCTCTTCCAGAGAGCTCTGGCTCTCAATCAAAGCCGATGCGGAGAGTTTGGAGCTTTGCGCCTGCCGCTCGACGAGGTTTGCGACAATTGCCTCTTTGTTCGAAAAGAATTTATAGAGTGTAGGCCGGGAAATACTGCAATCATCCGCGATATCTTTCATGCCGACTTTGGAATAGCCGTGACGAAAGATGAGCTTTTGAGCCGATCTTAGTATTTCGATGTCGCGCGTTTCACTCATTCAGGCCTTCCACAATTTCACTCATCCTAGTCAATTTACAAAAGACAGGCAAACCCCAAAGCATAGTAGGCCCGCTTCTCCCTAAACCGTCTCTTCGAATGCCGCGTCCCCAAGCCTCAGGGCATGCTCCCGAAGATCCCTCGGCCAAGCCGCCGTCAACGTCTCAAACAGAGCTTTATTCTTAGCAAAAAAAGCGCGGGAGGCTTCTTCGAAATGCGGGAGGTTTCCAGCCATCGCCGACATAAACTTGTAAGCCGCATTCTGCGAAGCCCGAATGCGGTCTTTGGAAGTATTCTGCTTCCTGGCCTCCTCCACCAGCTTTCGAAGAGTGACCGACGCACCGCCTGGCTGAAAGGCAAGCCAATCCCAATGCCTTGGCAAAAGCCCAATCTCTCTGGAAATAACTCCCAACTTCGGGCGTCCGGGTCCCGATTTTTCCTTCAGCCCGCCGTCGGGCGGGCGGATGCGGCTGATGACGTCTTCGAGACTGCCGCGGAGGTCCAGCTCAATAGAGGCACTACTCGAAGCATCGAAGACGAGCAGAGTTTCTTCAGGGTGAGCGTCCATATAGCGTTTCACCGATGCTGCCACATCAGTCAGTGGACCGTCCGCGATCTTCTTCTGTCCGGCAAATGCAATGCAATCGATAGCAGGAGAGGAAGTTTCCATATTTTGCGAGCTCTTTGTCGAATCCATCTTGGTCTCCAATAGTCAGTCTCAAAGCCCTATCGGTATATACCCGGGTTTTATTTAATAAACAATATAACCCTGCTGATATTAACTTACTCGCGAATACATCCCAATGAATTCAATGACTTGTATAAATAACCTGCCCGGACACCCGCTGTGTAATTCTTAATAGAGAGCGATTATCGGGACCCTTTCTTTTAGAAGAAAATAAATAAGCGGATCAAGACCTTGCGGGCTGACTTTTGAGTTAACGAATTCCAGAATCTTCCGAAAAGACTTTGCCAGTTTTACCGTTTCACTCCTCGAAGGGAGTCCGAGTGCTAAGCATGCGAAACACATGGGTCCTATCTTCAATCCTTGCCGCCCTCCTGTCGTGCAAAGCCTCGCCCAGCGCACCGAGCTACGAACGGACCCGAGGGACGAAGGACGAGAGGCCAAAGCCCGGCGTATCAGTGCCCAAGCCGCTTGGAGGAATCGAAACACCTGAAGGCGTGCTCATTCTCCTCTCGGATCCTAACGAAGTGGCTTTCCCACGCTTGACTCATGCGCAGTGGGAATTCACCGTTCGCGACCTGCTTTTCCTCTCGACAGTGCCCGGCAACTCCAAAAATTTCCCCGTCGACAAGCCGACCAAGTTTGGCAACGACGGCACCAACTTTTTTATTTCGGGCGACCTCTGGGCTGCCTATCGCGATGCTGCCGAAGATCTGGCTGAAAAGGTGGGATCAAACGCCAACGCCTACAAAAAAATCCTCCCGAGTGATTCAGCTGATAGCAAAACAATTGTCGCAACCATTCTAAAGCGTGCCTATCGACGTCCTGTGGTCGATAAAGAAATCGCCGAGATGCTTGCCATCTACAATAAGGGCTCGAGCTTTTTTCCTTCGATCAAAGATGAAAAAGGAGCAAACATAGCTGCGCTCCTCAGCGCTGTTCTGCAGTCGCCTCTCTTCCTGTATCGCAGCGAACTCGGCAAGGCGGGTGAGGATGAGTCCGCGACGCTGAGCGAATATGAACTCGCCTCTCGCCTGTCCTACGCAATCTGGAACAGCATGCCGGATGCGGCTCTCTTCAAAGCGGCCGATGACAAATCCATTTTGAAAACCCGAGCTAGCCCAGGTGAACGGCGACACACTTAAAAACGAGGCGGGGCTTTTCGTTGAAGAAGTCTTCGTCAAGCAGAAAAAAGGCATCGAGGAATTTCTTACCGCTCCTTACGCCTTCGTCAGCTCTAAGACCGCTGACATATACGGAGCAAAAGTCTCGAGTCCTACGGCTCAAAAAACCGATCTCGACGCTTCGAAATATGCAGGCATCGTTACTCAGGCCGCTTTTCTCAATCACTACTCGAGGGAAAATGATGCCACAACTTCTATCATTCGCCGCGGCCATTACGTGACCGAGACCATTCTCTGCCGTGACTTTTCCGGCGCCCCTCCCCCGCCGACACTCGGTAAAAATGCCGATTTTAAAACGAATCGTGAGTATATCAGTAACCTCACCAAGGTCTGCGGAGGCTGCCATACCCAGGTCATCAACCCTCCTGGCTTTGCACTTGAGAGTTATGGTCCTTCTGGAAAATTCAGACTCACAGAAGACGCCGACCCGAGCGCCAGGATCAATCCAACCGGCGAATTCGTCTTTGCTGACGAAAGTAAAATTGAATTCAAAAATGCCGTCGAGATGCTGAAGCAGCTCGCGAAGCGCGAGGAGACTCATCAGTGTTATGCGAAAAAACTGATCGAGGGACTCTATGCGAAGCCGACTTCGAAAGATGACGGCGAGCTACTCCTGAACCTCGCTCAGGAGAGCCGTGATGGAGCCTCAGGCTACGATTTAATCATTAAGGCATTAACGAGCGACCGCGTGCTCATTCGTTACGGGAAATGAGGCATTTATGCAAAGACGATTCTTTTTAAAGGGCCTTGGCGGAACACTCGTAGCTCTCCCCTACATGGAAAGTTTTCTCCTCGACCCCAAAGCGAAAGCCGCGGACGTTAACCGTTCCTTTGCAATCTTTGTCTACCAGCCTATGGGCCCTGAGAAAGGGAGCTGGTGGCCCAAGGCAACCGGTGCATTGACTCGCGACAGTGTTTCGGGACGCGGTCTTGAGCCGCTCAGTGACTATCTTGATAAATGTCTCATCGTTCGTGGACTCGGCCATGGTCTCATTAACAAAGCGAACTCCGGCGATCATGGCGAAGCTATCGCATCGACCCTCACGGGTGCAAAAGTGGATTTTCCAGGCAACCAGGAATGGATTGCCAAAGCCAAGGCAGCCTCACTCGATCACGTTATTGCCCGTTACTACAATAGCGATTCCCTCAATCTTATCGTGCCGCCTAAAGCCGATGGCCCTGTTTTAAGTTGGGCGGGAGCCGATTCGCAAAATCAGCCGGAATACAATCCGCTGACCATTTACAAGAGACTTTTCCCGAATGGAGAGGGCACGGCAACCAAGCCTCAGATGGACGACAAAGCCGCACTGAGGAAAGGCGTGAACGATCTGATTCGCAGTCAGGTGAAGACCATTCTCGCCAATCCACGCATCAGCGATGCTGACAAAAAACGATTTGAACTGCATTTGCAGAACATTCGCGACCTTGAGAATCAGATTCTTACAGCAGTGGAAATGCCCGAATCCAATCGCAAGTCGATCCAGGGATTTTCAGGCAATGCTCAAGACAAGAACATGCGCTCTGTCACACCCAAAATGCATTCGGATATTCTCGCGATCGCCGCCGCCACCGGTATGCGCAGAGCGATGACTCTCCAGCTGGGGCCAATGACGCTCGATTCGGAATACGATGACAATGGCCTCTATGTGAAGGACGGATTTCACGACCAATCAAGTCATGCCAACAAGATCGATACCTTGAAAAAGGTCGATCGCCTCAATCAAAAAGACTTCGCTTATCTACTCAAGGCGTTGAGTCAATACAAATTCGAAGACAATGGCAAGACCTTGCTCGACTATGGCGTTACCACTTTTGTGATCAGTCTCGGCCTTGGGCAAAACCATTCGCGTTACGATCTCCCGCACATCATCGCCGGTAGCGCCAATGGCAAGCTCGCTCAAGGGAAGTACATCGACCTCCTGCCTGGAGTGACTAACGACTCGGACAGGAGCCAGAAGAGGATTCCCATCAACCGTCTTTTATCGACGATTGGAACGGTCCTCGGCGTGCCAGGCACTGAAAACTTCAATGCCGGCAATGAAAAGACCTCAGGCGGTGTGGCCTTGGCCGGGAATCTGCCGCAAATTCTCGCCTGAGACGACAAAAGCCAAAGCCCGGACCTGGATCCGGACTTTGGCCTTTACACGCATCTCAATCGACATCAATGCTTTCAAGCCAGTCGCGAACGCCGTCGATATCATTTTCAACCGCCAGCTCCTCCACAAGTTCCCAGCCCGGGCCCGTTTTCTTGGGCGCAAAAAAGAGTGCCAGGTACTCGCCGATCTCGAGCGACAGACAGCAATAATGGTGCCGGCCATCGATGGGCGGAGAAATAAATTTTGCTACCCAAAGACCCGGCGAATGCGCACTCCATTGATCGTCAATTGCATGATAGTCCCAGCCCTCAAGCTTTTTCTCGAGCGTATCTATATTTACAAATCGATCGGTCAGTGCCATGTCATTATCCTTGGGCCATAAAGTTCAGACGAAATCCACTTCTTTATACCTGAGCAAATGAAGCGGATCAAGCGCATGGATGGATTCGGGCAAACGTGATATATTTCGAGCAAAGCAAAGAGCCATAGGGAAGAGGATAGTCGGTGGAAAACACGTCGGATCTGGAGCAACTCAATCGCTACCTTAAAGCAGCTCAGCACTCTTACGACATTCCCCCGCTTGAGAGCGATACTCCGGCGCCGAGCCTGCTCTCGCAGTTCGTAGACAAGATCACTGAGATGCTTAGAAACCTTTTTCCTAAGAACGCTCAAACACTCGATGCTGAAACTTTGAAAACAGTAGTCATCGGCCTGCTCAGCGCAGTCGTCGTTATTTTAATTGTAGCATCAGTGATTTGGGTCTACCGCTACTGGAGCAGTCGATCCAAAACATCCGATGCGTTGCCATGGTCGCCGGCTGCTGCTGTGGGCAGCGCTGATGACCAAGTCATTCAGCCTCAAGATCTTTCGCTTGCCGCGTGGGTAAGACTTCGTTGGAAGCTCTTTCTCGAAAGAAAGAACCTAGCTCCTTCGATGACCCCGGCCGAAGCTTTGCATAAAATCGGAGCCGCTGACCCTCGGCTGATTCTAAAGCTCAATGAAGGCATGTTCTGGGGCAAGACCCCTAGTTTAAGCCAAAGCCAATGGGAGTCGGAATTTGAAGGACTTGAGAAAGGGAATGGACAATGAGTAAAACAGCCCGGAAGGCTACTTTCTTCATCGTCCTCCTCCTCATTGCGATCAGTTATTTCGTCGGTCAAAACATGATCGAAACGAATAAGCGCATGGCCAAGCCCACGAGTTATTCTGAGGGACCATTTGGACTCTCGCATTTTTTCCGCTATCGGCAATCTCTTCCAGACCGCAAGACAGAGATCATCCGCAAAGCCTTTCTGCAAAAGGGCATGCTGGCTCCGGGCGAGACCTTGATCATTTCCTCGCCCCTCCGCCCTGTTTCAAGCCTGGAATCGTTAATGCTGGCAGACGATGTGGCTAAGGGCGGATTTCTCTACCTCTCGGTCATCGATGAGGCAAGTTTTAATAACCTTGATAGTTTGCTGAAGATACTTGGCAGCAAACGAGCGGAATTGAGCAAAGGCGTTGCTCCTCAAAAAGTCCCTGCAGACGAGGCTGCACCTACTCTGATCTTGTCCGACGAATTTACTCTCATACCCGATAAGTTTTTTCAGCAGAAAGAACTGGCGTTTCACGATGCGGCCAGCGACAACAGTTTGATTCGCGCAGGTGAAAAACTCGCTTTTTACAGCCGCTTCAGTTTCAAACCCCAATACTGTGAGGCAAGCTACGCCGCCCGTTGTTATCTCATGGAATTTGATCTGGGTTCGGGGAAGGTCTGGCTCCAATTGGGTGCTCCCCTCTTTGCCAACGCACTCCTCGCCAACGCTGACAACCGCATCCTGACGTCGAGACTTAGTGTTCTGAGCTCGCGCGTACTCCTCGATGAGTATCACCAGTTCTTCGAGGAATCGAGTCTCGGCGATTTTCTGAGGGACACCTCCGTCATGCTTCCCCTCGTGGGATTTATTTTGATCTGCCTACTCGCAGCAGCCATGAGCGATCCTTTGAGGCATCTGCCTGAGAGCCATGCGGATCGACCACAAGCTCGCGAATGGTCGAAAATGATCGTGGGTCTGGTCAAGTCTCAGCTGCGCAGCCCCTCGGCTCAAGCCGATGCCATCCTCCTTCAGAGTCGGGTTTTGCAAAGAACCTATCCTGAGCTTGAGGCAGCGATTCAAAGGCTCAAAAAGTCCTTGGAGAAAACCCAGGCATCGAATGCGAAAAACTTCGAATCATTCTATATCGAACTAAAACAGATGCACCGCCAGGCACGCATCAATAGAGGAGCCCAAAAAGATGACTCAGTCTCATGAAGCCAGTGAAACCTTTGGAGCGATCCTCAAAGAACTCGAGAACTCTCATCTCGTCGGCCAACGGATACTTCTCAAGTTGATGACGGTCGCCTGGTTTGCCCGTGGTCACGTTCTCCTTGAGGGTCCTCCCGGAGTCGGCAAAACCGCGGCCGCTCGGCTCTTTGCCGCCGCATTGGGCCGTAAGCTCCGCCGGGTGCAATTTACGAGCGACCTTCTGCCGAGTGATATCATCGGCGGAAACATCTATTCCCAGGCGAGCAATAGCTACACCTTTATGGAAGGCCCCATCTTCACCGACGTCCTTCTCGCCGATGAAATCAACCGTTGTCCGCCCCGCACGCAGTCGGCCTTGCTCGAGGCGATGGAAGAGCGGCAAGTGAGTGTCGACGGCGACACTCGCGTTTTGAGCAAAGATTTTTTTGTGATCGCGACTCAAAATAGTCTCGATTTTGAGGGGACATTTCCCTTACCCGAAGCCCAGATGGACCGTTTCCTTTTCAAGATCCCTCTCGGCCACTACCAATTGGACGATGACATCCGAATCATCTCCCTGGGCTTAAAGCAGTCGATGGCAATCCCTGACATCAAGGCTTTGCCACCACAGTCCAAGATAGATCTCGATCAGGCAGTCGAAGCCGTCGAGGTTTCCCAAAGCATCCTGCACTACTCAGCCAGCCTTCTCAAGGCGACTCGAGACCATCCGGCTATCGCTATGGGCGCCAGTATTCGTGCTGGCCTCGCCCTCGTCCGTGCAGCTCGAGTCTGGGCTTTGATTGAGGGAAGATCGTTCGTCATTGTCGACGACATCAAAGCATTAGCGCCGTTTGTCTTATCGCATAGAATTCGATTGTCCACCGAAGCGATCATCAACGGGACCACCACGGAAGATCTCGTGCAGAGTCTTCTTCTCAAAGAAGAATTTCCGAAATGAAGCCTAAATCCTACCTGAGCGGTAAAACATTCATCTTGTTGGGCGCCTGGCAATTCCTTGGGGCGAGCGCCCTTCTATATCCACCCTTACTCTGGGCCTACGGAGCAATTTTTCTGCTCATCTTCTTTGTCCTCCTTAGAGATCGCAAAAGCATTCCGGAGCTCAGGCAATGGACTGTGAATTTTAAAGGAGTGACGACTCTTAGACTCAGAGAAAAAAAGACCTGGATTTGGGAGCTCAGCACCGGCGGGGCGAATGACTTACAAAGCATCGAGTTTTATTTTCCCAGCTGCTCACTCTTTAAAAATGATAAAAAATTCTCCGGGTATCCAAAACCTTTCGAGAGCTTGGTCATTGCTCAGCATGTGACTGGCCACCGCTTGGGCACTGAGACTCTCCCCTCACCCTTTGTGCTGGTCGTTTCCAGATGGGGACTTTGGAAGCAACTTGTGGAACTGCCCTTTCAGAGCGTTGAGCTTCAGTGTAAGCCCTCTCTGGAGCCAGTGCCGCCCGAACACCTTGGAGCGGCGCTCCAGCGCCTGCAGAGCCTTCTCCTCGGCTCAAAACATCTGATCAAATTGCGTTCGCGGGACCAGTTTCATTCTCTGAGGGAATACCGTCATCAGGATGAAATTCGAAATATTGATCCACGCAAATCCGCCAAACGTGGCGAACTCATGATTCGGGAATACGACTCGCTCGTCAAACATCACCTGGTCATCGGTCTCGATCTGGGGCGCTCGCTGTCGGGGGAGATCGCGGGCTCTGAGAAATCAAACTATTATCTGGAAGGAGTCTATTCCCTTTTGCAGAAGGCTATTGCCTCGCATGATCAGGTGAGCTTTTTCGCCTTTCATCAGGAGATCGTCACCGTCCACCGAAAGATTCAAAACCTGCAGGGCATCCGGCAGATCCTGGAACAAGGCAACCGTCTGCGTGCGACCGATGTCGAGAGCAACTACAACCTTATTTCCTCAGCTATGACCCAAATCGATAGTCAGCGCTGCATCGTCCTTATTCTAAGTGACATCGCGCGACCATCCGTACAAAGCGAACTGCAAAAGGCTATGCAACCGATTGCGGCAAAACACCTGTCGCTGGTTATGGGCATTTTGGAAAAGGAAGCGGATATCAGGCAAAACCAGCCGGTACCGAAGCCTGGCGACCTCGACGCCTGGTCGCAGGACAGTTATATCTATTGGCTCGACGAGGAGTTTCATAAATTTACGCAAAGGATGCTGCAAATCCGGAGTGGCGCTCTCCTTTGTCCTGAACAGTATTGGCTCGATATGAGTTCGAAGCTCTACATGCGCCTGCGAGATTCACTTCTCATCTGAAACGGGCCAGAAGGTCCAAGACCAGAAAATGATGGCCAGCAGTAGCCCAGAGATAATCTTGAAGGTGAAAGAAATACTTTCGCTCGGACTGATGAAGGCCTCAAAGATCGCTGCGAGGATGAGCCAGGGAAGAATGCCTGTAAGCACGGTCATCGCTGTGGCTCCGGCTTCGGGAGCTCGCTTTGAAATGTTTTTGAGAGGCCAGCTCAGAAGGGTTTGACCGACGAGCATCCCCCCGAAGGCGCAGGCTACAATAATGGAAAGTTCGAGCGGGCCGTGACTGAGCACGAACTGCAAGAGTTCCTTATCGAAGTTATAGAGGTAGCAATAGCCGAAGAGTGATCCGAAATGGATTCCGTTGTAGATGAGGAGCAAGACCCCGACAACTCCAAAGATGCAGCCACCCA
>SEDW01000972.1 GCA_004193325.1 Pseudomonadota bacterium
CTCAAATTGCCTTGCTTGATATTGTATTCTCCCTCGATTCGGTCATTACGGCCGTCGGTATGAGTCAGCACATTTCTATTATGGTAGCGGCAAACGTTATCGCACTGTTCGTAATGGTTCTGACTGCCAAGAGTATCGGCGATTTTGTTCAGAAGCATCCAACTGTCAAAATGCTCGCGCTCAGCTTTCTCCTACTCATCGGTATGGTTCTGGTCGCAGATGCAGCTGGGTTCCATGTTCCTAAAGGCTATATCTACTTCGCTATGGGCTTTAGTGTGGGCGTGGAAATGCTCAACCTTTGGACCAAGCGCAACAAAAAGCCTAAAACTCTCTGATTGGTCTGGTCCTTGCTTTAGGCTTCTCCGTAATCAGTTTTCGAACTTTGATTCTCGGAGAAGCTATGAAGTCTCACATCCTCTGCTCAGTTCTTGGAATTTTGCTCCTCTCTCAGGCAGCGCATGCAAAGCCTTACTTTCAGGATGCAAAACTTGAAGAGCAAAAGGATGTTCTCGCGACCACAGCATTCCCCATCGATATCGATCGGGTGGTTGTGCTTGGAGACAGTCTGAGTGACAGTGAAGGTCGCTTCCTACAGCGAACCAAGGGCTTTGTACCAACGCCTCAGTACAACTGGGGCGGCCGCTTTTCGAACGGTCCACTTTGGATTGAATACCTCACGCACGCCTTGAATCTGCCTACGCTCAACTACTCGATGTCTGGCGCTCGGATTGAACTCAAGAACAGTTTGGGCTCGCTGCCGAACGTGAGTTGGCTTGATACTTGGAAAGTTCCAAGTGGCTTTGAGCAGCTCGATGAGTTTGTCACGCAGGAGAGTAACTTCCGACCCTCGGATGTTCTCTTTATCAATCTCGGACCGAATGATTACCTCTTCGATGCATCGGCTGGAAAGGTTGAAGCCTACGTCCTCTCGCTTACTCGTCTCATCGAGAAGAGTATCAGTCTCGGGGCGACCAAGATTGTGACCTTTAAATTGCCTTCCGGTCTAAAATATATGACTTTTTCCGCCAAAGATGAACGCGGACTGCCGGTCGATCAAAAGGCGTTTGAGCTGATGATTGAGAAACACAATATTCTCTTTGCGGCTTCCATCGCCGATTTGCAAAAACGCTACCCCGATGTAAGACTTCATCTCTATTCCACCGATGACAACATGGATACCGTGCGTTCGCGCCCATCGGACTTCGGCATCGAAAATCTCACGGCGCCTTGTTACACAGGTTTTGCCGTAGCCGGAACTGATATCCTTGCCGATCTTGGAATTAAGAATGTCGTTTGTCAGAATCCCCGCGGTCACGTCTTCTGGGACACGGCACACCCTACGACCTTTATGCATTGCCTCAGTGCGGTCGAAGTCCTCTCGCAGATGCAGAGCGAAGGTCTGGTTGATAACTTTGGCGCCAGGGCGGCTGAAGAGCGTTGTAAGACGATCGATTGATAGATTTGCTCTTGGACTTGCTGCCTCCACGTAGTTATGAGAATTTCGTACTTTCGGAATTCTCTCAGAGTAAGGGCGATTGATGGCTAATGCAGTGG
>SEDW01000147.1 GCA_004193325.1 Pseudomonadota bacterium
TATATCGAACTCTTAAAGAATCGCTGTGAGAACTTAAACATTCACCTTTCGAGCCCGGTTAAAGGCCTTGAGGAGGTGGATGGCCAGTGGTTTGTGGAGACAGTCAGCGGTCGTCAGGGTCCCTTCGATGCGGTGGTCGTCAACGCGCCTCCTCACATCAGTAAAAATTTCTTCACTAACGTTTCTTGGGCCGACGAACTCAAGCCCCTACTCGAAGCTCACGAGTATTACCCAACTCGAATTATACTCCACACCGATTCGCTTTACATGCCGGCCGAAAAGAAGAACTGGTCTGTGCAAAATGCAGCGGTAGGCGAAGGTCAGGGCGAAGCCTCAGTCTGGCTTGGTGAGATCTTCAGCGAAGGGTCTAAAGACAAGATGAATCTCTTCAAAAGCTGGGCGCTCAAACGTAAAGAGGAATCCAAAGCAATTCTTGCTGATCGAAAGTTTCTGCACCCACTGTCAACGCCGGCAACTATTCGCGCCATTCGCAATCTCAAGGGCTGGCAGGGTCGTAACAATCTCTACTTTGCGGGACACTTTACCACGACGACCGATCTGCAGGAGACCGCACTTTTCTCAGCGTTAGAAGCAGCTCGCAAACTCAGTCCCGAGAGCGCAAAGCTGGCAGAATTTGAATCTGTTTTGAAAAAAGACGGGCTCGAAAGCATCAGCTACGACATTCCATGATTTAGAACGTACAGCGAAGGCCTGGCCCATTTTTTTGGTGCCAGGCCTTTTCATTTTACTTCTCATCACATTGCATCACACCACTTCATCTCATTTCAAAGCATGAGATTCAGGATCATCAGCCAGCCGTTCCCCACAGCGAAAACAGTAGCGACTGCCGTTAAGATGATTCATTTCCCCACATCGTGGACATTCGGTAAAGTAGCGCGCCGATTGTCTGACTCGACCTATCTCAACCGACACGATACCGGTCGGAACCGCGAGAATGCCATAACCAAGCAGCATGATCACCGATGCCATGATTTTACCAACCGCAGTGAGCGGAGTGATATCTCCATAGCCTACCGTCGTCAGCGTCACGACAGACCAATACATACTGATGGGTATACTCGTGAATCCACTCTCTGGACCCTCGATGAGATACATCATCGCCCCGAGTATCACGATCATTGTCAAAATCCCGCCGATGAACACCGTGATCTTGTGTCGACTGGCACTTAAAGCCCTCAGGAGAACCGAGGCCTCGCCGGAGTATTCCACCAGCTTGAGAATACGAAAAATCCGCAGCAGTCGGATGACCCGAATGACGATGAGCCCCTGATAGCCACCCACAAAAAAGCTGATAAACGTCGGAAGGATCGACACGAGGTCGATGATTCCAAAAAAGCTGGTCGCATACTTGCTGGGCTTCGGCGAAGAAATGATGCGAAGAACATATTCGAGAGTGAAAAGCGCGGTAAAACACCACTCCGCTACCCTCAGCCAGTCTCGATATTCTGTACGGATCGAAGGAACACTCTCAAGCATCACGCAAAGGATACTGAAAGTAATGGACCAGAGAAGGGCGATATCAAATATTTTGCCCCCCTTGGTGTCCGAGCCGAAGATGATGATGTAGAGCTGCTTTCGCCAGTCAGCGCGATTGGCCGGCGCATCTTCGGCCTGAACCGGAATTTCGATCTTGTCCTCGTCCTTAGCCATAGTCACCCTTGAAATCAAAACGTTTTGATGCCCATTAAATCAATGTATTCAATAACTTAAGACCCGTTCGAAGGTCTTTAACCAAATTATCGCATTAATGCGTCAGAAGGCTTGCTTTCTACGCCATAACGGATTATCTTGCGCTCACTCTGGAATCGGCGTTCTGTCGAAATCGAGTCGTTTTCCACTCAGAGTAAGCAGACGAGGAGCACGTATGGATATCGTTATTACCGCGATCCTGGCCTTTTTCATCCATCTTGCCCCGATAGCATTGAAGCTTAAGCTCGACTCCCTTTATCATTTAAACTCATCTTCTCTCATAACTCTCGCAGCAATTGTCTTACTACAGATGGCCCTGCTCGCCTTGCCTGGCAAAACATGGCGAATGCTTGCTACAGCCATTCTTTTGCCGCTTATTCTCTCCACGATCTTAAACTTTCTCAGTCTCGCAATTTTTGCGAGCCCGATCTCTTTGAGTGGAGTCGTCTCCATCCTTCAGTCCAATCCTGCCGAGGCGCTGGAATTTACCGAGACCTACAAGAGTCGCATTCTCCTCACTCTTGCCCTTAGTCTCACCCTCTCTCTTTCCCTCCTTTACTTCTATTGGAAAAGCCGTGTTCAAACGTCCTATCGACTGAGTGCAGCTTTGCTCGCGGGTGGACTGATCCTCTCGATCCCGCTTTTAGCAAAAGCTATGGAGTCGCCTAAGCTCGCCGCCTGGGATCTGCATGAAGTGGTCTACGCCGATCGCTTGCTCACTTCGCTCCTTCGTTACCGCGGTCAGATGATTGCCTGGAATCAAGAACGAGCCCGCTGGCAAAATCGCGGCGATGTTGCCACTGGCCTCGAACTCAAAAGGGTCGACGCAGCAAAACTTGCGCCACTCGTCATCGTGATCATCGGTGAGTCGACAACCCGAAATCATTTTGGACTTTATGGTTATCCCCGTAACACCACCCCAAAGCTCGAGCAGATGCGCGACGACCTCATTGTTTTCGATGACGTTATAACTCCGACTGCTCACACAATTCCTGCCGTCATGGGTGCACTCTGCTCAGAGAAGCTCAAAGCGGGTGAGATCAACTGCAACGCAGCCACCATGATCGATATCGCACGCGGCGCTGGCTACAAAGTAAGCTGGATTTCCAATCAAACTCAGATTGGATTCGATGACAGCAGCATCGTCCACCTCGGAAAATCGGCAGACAAAGCCATCTTCGTAAACCAGGATGTTTCCAGTGCCGGCGAGGCCGATCGCAACGTTTCCCTCGATGCCAAGGTCCTGGCCCCACTTAAAAGCATCATTGCCAATGTGGAAAAGAGCGGTGAGAAGAACATGGTCTTCATCCATCTCATGGGCGCCCATTTTACCTATGAAAAGCGCTATCCGGACGCTCAGGCCATCTTTGGGAGTTCCGATCGAATCGAACTCGCCGAAGGCATCAAGGATCCAGAGGCTCAATCCATGATCAACCACTATGATAATGCGATTGCCTATCAGGACGAACTCCTTGCCGAAATCTTTGGGGCCGTAAAGGAAAGTTCTAAAGAAGCCGTCTCCCTCTACTTCAGCGATCATGGCGAAGAAGTCTTTGCGAGCAAAAATTTCCATGGTCACAGCGATGACAACCTCACGCCAGCGATGAGCGAAGTCCCATTCATCCTTTCGTTCTCGGACAGCTATCGAAAGGCTCACGGGAAAGATCTCGAAATCCTGAAGAGTTATTCTGATCGCCCTTTCATCACTTCGCAGCTGACACCATCACTCAGCAATCTTCTCGGGCTTCGCTACAAGAGTCTCGATGAGACGAAAAGCCTCTTCTCAGCGGCTTTTGAGCCAGAGTTGCGCAAGACGGCCAAGGGCACTTACGAGCCTAAGGCCAAGCCTCAGCTCGGTCAGAGATAATCCAACGTTCTACTGCTATCCTCATCTTCCTTTTGCTTCAATGACACGAGGAGCGATCACTCGCGCTCCTCCGGCTCAGCCCTAGATTCCCCTTTATGTATCGAAGCCCCAAGCCAAGAGGATGATGGAATCGATGAATTATCCCAAAGCAATTTGGCTAATCCTAGCCTTTCTCCCTTTGATTTCACTTCCGATTCAGGCACAGGACTGGCGAACCGCCGATCGCAGCAGCATGGGCCTCGCGCCTTTGCCAGCCGACGAGCCTGAGGCACTGGTGCAGATCTACTCCGCTCGCGCATTCCGCTGGCGAGGCTATTTTGCGGTTCATACCTGGATCGCCATCAAAGAGAAAAATGCCCCTAACTATTTGACCTACCACGTCACCGGCTTTGGACTCGGTTCGAATGGAGGCACAGTTATCATCAAGGAGGACATTCCGGATCGGCACTGGTTTGGCTCCGACGCAGACCTTCTTTATCAACTCAAAGGTGAAAAAGCCGAACGGGCCATTCCGAAGATTCAGGAAGCAGCGCTCTCTTATCCCTATCAGAATTTCTATCGCGCATGGCCAGGTCCGAACAGCAACACCTTCGTGTCTCACATCATTCGTCATGTGCCCGAACTGCGTTTTGAGTTGCCGCCTCATGCCATCGGTAAGGACTGGATAGGCAAGGGCGATGTCTTCGCCGTTTCGGAATCAGGAACCGGTGTGCAGTTCTCTCTGCTCGGCGTGCTAGGCTTGACTCTCGGACTCGGTGAAGGTGTAGAGGTTAATGTTTTGGGTCTTTCGCTTGGCGTGGATTTTCTAAGGCCCGCAATCAAGCTGCCCATGATTGGCCGCATTGGAATGCGCGATGCCGAGCCACCCTTTGGCGATGCAAAGGATGGAAATCCGCCGCCATCGGCTGAGAACATTCAAACTGAAATCCCGATCGGTTCGGTCTCAGACGATAGTCACTGACAATGAAAAAGCGCCCGGAGCAAGGCCATTGCTCCGGGCGCTTTTTCGTTTTCATTTACTGCCTAAGGCTTCACAGGAAATGTGCCAATAGCCCATGAAGTAAGTGCCGCTTTCGATGCGGAAAGCATCGGGATGTTCAATCAAAAGCCAGTCGGGTGTAAAAGGCTTTTTGGGAGCAAAATCAGTCATTGCTGAGCAGGCCACCCGGTCTTTGACCTCGAGCTTTTCACAGCTCTCTCTCAACACCTTCAAGTTGTCACAACTTCTGCCAATGGCCTTGATGGATGGATTATTTGCCATTTTTTGCAGGAGTTCGACGTCATCAATGGGTCGATTCGATTTTTTGAAGGTTCGGCCTTTGTAGACTCGGCCATCGCTACTGCTGCTGGCCGTTGTCGCTGAAGCCTGAGCTGCGGCTACTTCGGCTTCATTGCCAAAGGTAAAAGGATAGGAAAAGGTCGCGGGATCAGTAGGCAGCGGCTGAGGAAAGCGCCAGCGTTTGACCTTGGACTCGACGCAGGTCGCTATGTTGTTATCGGCAAAGCTATTGTCAGCGGTCTTGGTCGACAGCACTCGCCCTTCCGTATCGACTTTGATTTCGAGTCTGATTTTGCCGACAATGCTTGGCGTGCGTTTGGTGAACTGTTCGTAGCAGGTCCTCACCTGATCGGTATTAGCCTTCACCACTTTCTGAATGCCGTCTTTCGATAGACCCTCGGCTAATAGGAGTGAGGATAGATTCAAACCTATAAGAATTGAGCTATAGAGATAAAGATTTCGCACCGTTTACTCCAGCAATTTAAATTGCATACCGTTTACCTGCCTATTTTATCATGTTCAATTCCCCTTGTAATGAAATGCTTCCGTGTCCATGCTTTACGTTGGCAGTCGCTCGGATTCAGGCCGAGCGTCCACTTCTAAATAATTATCTACGAACTGAGGCTGTTCCAGATGAAAAAACTGTTGTCTCTTGGCTTTATCTTCTTTCTCCTTCCTCTCAAAGCCAACGCCGCTGATGAGAAGATCCTGCTCGATGTTCGGACCCAGGAGGAGTGGAACGAAAAGCATCTGACCGATTCTGTCATTGATTTTAAAAAGCCTGACTTCAAGGAGCAGCTCGGAAAGCTCGACAAGTCGAAAAATTATCAGCTCTTTTGCCGATCAGGCAATCGCTCCGGTCAGGCCGTGACGATGATGAAGGAGATGGGCTTTAAAAAGGTCGAGAGTGTGGGATCTTTGGAAGATGCGATGAAAGTTACGGGCAAACCCTGCGTCGGCCCTGCTTGTCCAAAATAAGTCGTAATGACGCTTATCGGCCCTCTCTGGGCCTTTTTTTTGGCAAAAGAGGCCTTTCCTGGGAGAAAATCCGAGGCTTCTGTCACAATCGGCCCTTAAAGAAGGTATACCAAGCGCCACCGGTATTGGAATCTCGGAGTATTCATGAAGCGCCTGCAGTCCGCAGTTTTTTATCCTTTCCTTGTCGTCCTCGCATGTGTCGGCTCCTTCTTTCCGGGAGAAACGGCCTGGAGCAAAACAGTTCGCTACGAACTGAAAGCCAGCGAAGGCTCTCTCAATGTCAGCGGAAAAAAAACCGTGGACTTTGCTCTCCTCGTCAACGGCAGCCTTCCTGCGCCTACCCTCGAATTTAACGAAGGTGATGACGCAGAGATTGCCGTCACGAATAATATAGCGGATCAGGAAATCTCGATTCACTGGCACGGCCTCCTCCTGCCGCCGGAGATGGACGGAGTTCCCTATGTGAACAATCCTCCAATCATGCCGGGCACGACCTACACCTTTCGCTTTAAACTCAGACAATCGGGAACCTACTGGTACCACACGCATAGTCACGTGCAGGAGCAGAAGGGAATCTTCGGAGCTTTGATCATTCATCCCAAAGTTAAAAAAATCGTGGCCGACAAAGAAGCCGTTATCGTCCTCGGCGACTGGTCGGATGAAGATCCACACGACATTCTCGCGAATCTCAGAAAAGACGGTGAGTACTACCTCTATAAGAAAAACACTGTGCGTTCCTGGGCCGGCGCGATCGAAGCGGGCGCTCTGTCGACCTATCTTCACAACGAGTGGACGAGAATGGGCGGCATGGATTATTCCGACGTCGGCTACGATGCGTTCATCATCAACGGTAAGCGCGATTCCCAACTCGTCGAAGCCAAAGCTGGCGAGAAGGTCAGACTCCGCATCGTCAATGCCTCGGCTTCCAGCTATTTTCATGTCTCCCTTGGCGACGCTCCGATGAAAGTCGTCTCTGCCGACGGCATCGATATCGACCCTATTCTTGCGAAAGATATTCTCATTGGAATGGCCGAAACCTACGACGTGATCTTTGAAGTCCCGCAGCAAAAGAACTATGAATTCCGTGCGACCGCTCAGGATGGAACCGGAGCAGCATCGACCTGGATTGGCAAAGGCGATAAGGTCTCCGTTCCCGATCGGCCAGCTGTCGATCTCTACGCATCGATGGATCATATGGGAATGGATCACGGCTCGAGCGGCGGCTCTCATGAGGGGATGGATCATTCGCAGATAAATCATGCGGCGCCTGAGGTTGATCATGCGAAGATGGATCACGCGACGATGGATCACTCGAAGATGGATCATTCCCAACACGGCTCGATGCCCCCTGACGAGGCAAATAAAATTCGCGAAGTCGAAAGCCTGACCGTCGACGAACTCAGGGCACAGACTCCTACAGCTTTTCCAAAAGGCACAGCCTTTTACGATGTCAAACTCGTTCTCGACGGCGACATGGAGCGCTATATCTGGCACATCAATGGCAAGACGATGGCCGAGGATCGCACGATCGTAATCAAAGA
>SEDW01000973.1 GCA_004193325.1 Pseudomonadota bacterium
CCATCCGAAGGGACTGTCATCGTCAAAAGCGAACCCAGCGGCGAAGACATGGATCCCGTGCCTGTCGTCGTACCGGAGCCGGAACCTGTCGTCATCGTCAAACCCTATACGCCTTGTCCAGCCAAAGGTACAGACTGTCTGATCATGCCCTTCGGTGATTCCATTACAGCTGGATCGGGTTCAAAGAACGGCGGCGGTTATCGTGAGCCTTTGATCAAACTTATCTGGGCAGCAAATAAAGGAGCGACCTTCGTTGGTCCTAATAACGGCGGACCTGAAAAAGTCGATGGCAAAGATTTCCCAAGAGCAAATGCCGGCTTTTCTGGCTACACCATTGAAAAATCCACCCGCGCAGGCATCGCGGAACTCGCCGTCGGCTTTCTCCAAAAGTATAAGCCGCACATCGTCACTCTCATGATCGGCACAAATGATATCGGTACCGACAACGATTTGGTGAATGCACCGAAGCGCCTTGAAAAGTTGATGGACATGGTCTTCACCACGACTCCGGACAGTCTCCTCGTTCTCGCGCAAATCGTGCCCTCAAGCAACGACGCTTTTAACGTCAAAGTCAAAACTTATAATGCATCGATTGCCGAACTGGTCAAAGCCAAGGTTGCTCTCGGCAAACATGTGGTGATGGTCAATCAGTATGCGGCACTCGATGGCAAGACCAATGTCTTGAACGATTCCCTTCACCCCAACGAAGCGGGTTACGTGCTGATGGCTGACACCTGGTTCAAGGGCCTTAGCCCCTTCCTCCCCTAATCTGTCAAATCCTTTGAAATTCCTTTGGAAGAAGCGCTTTAGCCAGCGAGGAACTATCCGCGCTTGGTATCGCCACTCTGCTGTGTTAGCTTTTGCAGAAGGTCCATCCCTTCCCAATAGCCTAAGAGCAGTAGTAGGAAATCATGCGAATAAGAACGTTCTGCGCAAGTCTTCTCTTCACAGCACTCGCAGGTCTCTCAGGTTTGACGGGATGCGTATCGCATAGCGAAGCGCCGGAAAATGTGGTCGCAGTTCTCGATGACAAAGCTGTGGCTCAGAAGGTCCCAAGTTATGTCAAAGATCGGGAAGGCTGGGCCGAAGATATCGTGGCCGCACTTCGCTCTATCAAAAAAGACCCTACGGAAGAGAGAGTGTGCGCCGTCATCGCCGTGATTCGGCAGGAATCCAATTTTCAGACCGATCCTACAGTTCCGAATCTTCCTGAGATTGTGAGAAAAGGCCTTGAGAAAAAGTTTGAGAAACTCGGTGTGCTTGCAACTCCCGCGGTGGCTGCACTGCTTTCGGGATCAGCGCCAGGCAGTAAGTTGAGCTTTGGTCAACGAGTCGATGCATTGAAGAGTGAGAAAGATCTGGACCGCCTCTTTCGCGATATCGCGGAGACTTATAAGGGGAAACTCCCGGGGACCTTCGCGGTGGCCTCAGCGATGTCCATGCTCCTCGGCAAAGGTGCGCTGAAGGATTTAAATCCGGTGACGACGGCTGGATCGATGCAGGTCAAGGTCAACTTCGCCCGCACTGTCGAGGGGAATAAGGACTTGAGCGA
>SEDW01000974.1 GCA_004193325.1 Pseudomonadota bacterium
ATCTTTTTGTTTACATCCTGCACCGTTTCGCATCCAGGAAGTCCATCGAGTACCTTGCCGAGCGCTATGCCTTTGCAAATACAAACGACACGTAGGAGCTGCTTGGTCTTCTCGATAGCGAGTTCTTCTCGAGTCTTGGGAATCGCTTGTTCATCATCCATTTTTCATACCTATACATCGACAGCTACAAGTAACAGATTGCATGGAATTATTAAAGACGTCAAAGGTTCTGGTAGAGCCCACTAAGGATTTCAAGCCATGAGGGCGCGTAAATCGCGAAGAGAATAGCCGAGGCATTGCAGGCCGCGTGGAGAAGCACAGGGGCCCCAATGCGGCCACTCACGCGGTAGGCCCAGGTCGTGGCGCAGCCAAGCAGGAAAGGCCCGAGGGGCGGCCAGAGGTTGCCGGGAGGCGCCGTATGTGCCAGGGCAAAGATAAGTCCGGACACATAGATTCCCCAAAGACCATCCAGCTTTAGGCCAATCCAGTTGGCGAGAAACCTCCGGAAAATGATTTCCTCTATTATGGGAATCCAGACACAAAGACCCAAAATTTCGATAAGGCTATACGTCCGAACCGTGGGCCGAACATCCTCAAATTGATTCGAGACGACGATGACCAGAAGAGTCATAGCCAATAGGAATGGTCCAATTGCCCAGGCCGTGACCTGCTCGGATACCGCAGAGGTCGGTGGCATGCGAGGCTTCCATAGGAATAGACTAATCAACGCGAGGCCCGTGTTAAGGAGCGCGATCGATTGCCAAAGGCTGTCGTGATAGAGGGGAATGGAATGGAGGCCCCAGGCGTAGGCATAGGTCAGAATAATGAGAGCCAGGACAAAGCCAGGGTGGGGATGCATGAGATGTTTAGGTTTCATCGGCCTTCATCCAAGTGATTAGGCCGATATCTTAGCACCCAGGAGCTGGGTTTTGAGATAACGAAGTATAGTGTTGATAAAGCCTTCCTGATTGAGGGCGCGGGCCACACTGTTCAGAATCAGGCTCGAGTCATCGACGAGAAGAATCGTCGGATAGCCCATTTTTCTCGGCGCCATCATCGGCGGGAGGGGTGAATTCTCCTGAACAAAAGCGGGACGTCCCGAGGCCATATTTTCCAGCTGTGAAATAATTCGCTCCAAGTCGAGGATAAAGAGAAACTCGTTGTCCTCGATCAGCATCATGCCCGTCATGGACGAGGCCTTGTCGCTCGATGGGGGAAGAATTTTCTCCCAGGGCACGCGGCGGATGCGATTGGTTCTTTGTACGATAAATCCCGCCCGTTTATGAGCGAACTCGGTGACGATAATTTGATCGTCCTGAGTATAAGGCGCTCTCGCATCCCCGAGGATGGTGCAGAGATTGATCGCCGGAATGGGCACACCCCGAAGCTCAAAAATGCCTTCTATACCTGCAACAGTCGAAGCCAATGGATTGATCTTGGGCATGTGAATCACTTCACGCACCTTTACCACGTTCACACCATAGGTACCCTTGATCTCACGTCCATCCGGTAGATGACGCACGAGATTAAAATCGATGAGCTCAAAGTAGCCATCGCCCTGTTTAGGATGCCCAAATGAATTTGGCGACTGATCCAAGGAAAGCCTCACACACTGCCGAAAGTTAGTTCAAAGCGTCGATCTTTAAATGGCAATGTCAGCTTTTCCAGCTGTGCGCGAGGAAACATTGGTGAGTTTCTGGCGGAAATAGTTTTCCAATACGCGTTTTTGAACATCGCTCAGTTTGGCAAATTCAAGACCGATCTCACCGCGGGTGTTGATCCACGCAACCTTCGCTTTGATCTTGGCTTCGTTCACCGCAGTTGCAGCCGCTTTTTTCTTGGCGTCCGCATTTTTATCGTTTGGCATCTCGATCGACATCGTGAGCTCTTGGGCTTTTTTCACTTTCAAAGCGCCTTCGAGTTTGACGCAAGCGCCGCCGATGCTGATGTTAACGATCGTGCCGCCAACCTTTGGAGCGCGTTTACCGCGGCCTGTGGCTTTGCCAACGAGCTGGGTATTGAATTCGGAATCGAAGCGGCGCTCAAGACGGTATTTACCAACGAGGAAACGATCGATCTTCTCCGAGAGGTCGTCGAAGTTTACTGGTTTTTGTACCCAGGCACTGGCGTC
>SEDW01000975.1 GCA_004193325.1 Pseudomonadota bacterium
GCGAGCGTCGGAAAGTTGAAGATCACGTTCTCGGCGAACTCGTAGATCGACATCTTGGTTATCATTGCCACCTGTCCGATGTGAACAAGGTTAGCGGCGTCGTGGCCCACGATATGAACACCCAAAATCTTCTGGGTATCTGCGCAAATTAAGATTTTAATGAGACCGTAACTGTCGCCGCGGATATAACCACGGGCGATCTGATCGTAGCGGGCGCGACCTACAACATAGGGCGCGTCGGTCTTCATCAACTCTTCTTCAGTCTGACCGACCGAAGACATTTCTGGAATCGTGTAGACCCCTAGTGGATAGTACTGAGGGAAGCGAACGGTTTCGTCACCAAAGGCATGACAGACTGCGATGCGGCCTTGTTCGGCCGAAGTGCTTGCCAAGGCAGGTGGTCCGATGAGGTCGCCAGCTGCGTAGATGTTCGGGACTGCGGTTTGAAAGCGGTCGTTGACAAGAACAGTCTTTCGATCGTTGGTTTGAATGCCGAGCTTTTCGAGGCCCATATTTTCGCTGCAGGACTCGCGGCCAGCGGCAAAGAAGAAGACATCCGTATCGCAGGTAAGGCCTTTAAAATAGGATTTAACGCTGGCGCCAGTGGATTCCACCCGCTCCAGATCGTGGCCGAGGTTGAAGACAACTCCCAGCTGCTCCATGGCCTTTTTCAATTCGCCGGCAATCTCCTGATCCATAAATTGCATGATCGTCGATCGCGAATCTATGATGGTCGTCTTTACGCCAAGAGCACTGAAGATACAGGCATACTCACAGGCGATAACGCCAGCGCCCCAGATCGTCATCGATTTCGGCAGGCTCTCGAGGCGAAGCACATCGTCGGAGTCGAGGACGCGCCAACCGTCGAAGGGAACATTAGAAGGGCGACGAGGTCTTGACCCAGTGGCGAGCATGATGAAGTCGGTGTCGAGCAAGAGGCTTTTGCCACCGGCCTGATTCACCCGAACTTGGCGCGGGTTTTCGATATAGGCAGCTCCGCGAATGATGGGGATACGAAATTCATCGAGCTGACGGCGGATGATATATTCTTCATCGCGGCTCGAGAGTGCCGCTCGTTCGCGAAGAGATTGGGTGGAGAGATTCTGCGACATGCGGGAGACCCAGGCGCTTCCCACATGGGATTCGACGCTTCGAATGGCCGCGAGCACTTCACGCATCGTTTTGGAGGGGAGGGTGCCGGTATGAATCCAGGCTCCACCGAGTTTTTCCGGATGTTTTTCGATCAGGGCAACCTTTTTGCCAAGCTTCGCCGCGTGCAGGACCGCTTGAATACCTGCGGGTCCGCTACCGACAACGACGAGATCGTAACTGTTTTCCTTCATGGAAGCCCTCATCCCAAAAAAATGCCATTAGTCAGCATTGGTATCGGACAATATTCAAGAAAATGTAGGAAGGTCGCGTCCGGGATGGGGGGATGCTAGACTAAAATTATCGAATTCGGGAAGGAACGGGCGAATGAACATTGGCTTGATCGTTTTGCAACTTTTGCCATTTATTCTCTATGTTCTCTTCGATTATTGGAAAGGGGGAAATCGACAGCCTCTCCATCGGCGAGTGTGCTTTTATCGTGATCTTGGGTTTGCTTAGCATTGTATTGAAGAATGACCGCCTTTTAAAGTTTCAGCCAACTGTGGTGGCCTTCCTCATGGCCTTGGTTTTCCTCTCCTATGAAGTCCGGCACAAACACTTTTTGGTGGAATATGTGCCCCATCTGGAAAAGATCATGGTGGGCGACAAGGAGCCGGTTGGTGAAATCAAAGCATTTGTCGATAACCTTCATACTCCTCTTTACTTGCGAATCCTCGGGAACATGTCGAGGCTCTTCGTCCTCCTCTTCCTCGCCCATGGATTTCTTATGATCCATGCAGCTCTTCATTGCACGACGGCCCGTTGGTTTGCCTATCGCATGGCGGTCTATCCGGGCCTTATTGTGGTGATGTTCGTGGCCATGGCCATGAGCGGTATGGCCTGAGGTCTTCTCCTTTAGGAAGCGCGACTTAGCTAGCCCCTTTAGCTCCCCCTTAAAATTCCGGAATAAGAGCCCATGACTAGGCAGTTATAGCCGCCTGTGTTGTGACTCTTCTTCGATCTGGAATATAATAAAGCTTGAAACCACAATAGAAAATTTCTCACTTCGGTTTTCGGACCCAGGCGCTTCTCCACTTCATCAGTTTCAGGACTGCTTATGCTCAATACCGATTCGATTCTGAAGTCTAGTATTGCGACCAAGAGCGTTGAGTCTGAAGGCAG
>SEDW01000007.1 GCA_004193325.1 Pseudomonadota bacterium
GATTTTATCGCGAGATTTTTGTCGCCCTTTCGGTATTCGTACCAGCCCTCGGACCAGAGAAGGCGCTGGCGCCATTCTTTATTGATGCCCGGGGTTTCGAGGGCTTGCTTGTTCAGAGACAAGGCTGTGGCGAAGTCGAGCTGCTCATAGGAAATACGCGAGGCCATGACATGCAGGCCTTCAATTTTCAATTCTGTAGCTTCAGCTTTCGACTTGGCATTAGGCGCCAGGCGCTCGAGCTCGGGTATGACCTCGAGTCCCTCAGTGGCAGCAAGCTTAGCCCTTTCGTAGTCGCCCTCCATCGCCCGGTTGCGGGCAACCCAATAAAGGCTTTCGACATAACGTCTTTGCTTGTCATAGGGCGACCATTTCAAGAGGTCGAGAGGAAGATCACTACGCTTTAGAATCTGTGATTGACTGTGATAGGCCTCCGTTGCGCCACGGCGATCGCCAATGGCCTTGAGCACCTGAATGTAGAGCTCCGCCGCACGGACCGAACGGGCGCGGTCCTCAGGAGCGTCCTGGAGTTTGTCTAAAGCGTCTTTGTAGAGCGAGGCCGCTTTGCGAGATTCGCCTTCGCACTGAGCGAGGAGGCCGTTCCAATAGTGACGTTCGCCTTCGCCCAAGCCCCGTTCCCAGGAAATCCATTTGGAATCGAGGCTTTTTTTGCAGACGGCTTTGGCTCGCGCCTCCCAGAGGAGATCGCTGGCAGCAAAGGAATCAGGTGTCGGCAAAGTCGCAATCACCACAGGTCCTAAGACGCGGACTCCAACCAGCGGCTGGAGCTTTTTCGTCAAAGAAGCTCTGGATGTCAGAGATTGTTTTTTGAGATAGGCACTATCCTCGCCCTCTTTGGTAACGCTGAGGAGCATACGGGCCAAAGCTTCTGGATTGCTGCCCGTGGCGGGATCAATCTTGATTTGAAGCAGAGCCCATCGTTCAAAAGCTCGTTTGCCAATGGTTCCGCGATCGATCTTGAGCGCATTAAGCCAGTGAGCCGACGCCTCTGCCCACTGGCCTCTTTCCTCAGAAAGCTCCGCTGCCACCGCCTCTAAAAGATCTGCAACATGCACGCGCAGGTCCGGAGAGTCTTTGAGAATTCTCTCAAGATCTTCCGACTGCTGGGCCCAGCTGGTCTTTGGCACGGCTGTGCTTTCCAGTTCGATAGGCAGAAGAGCGCGATGAGAATCGGTTGAACAGGCCGCTCCAAGCAGCATAAGCCCTGCGAGTAGACTCCTTCGAACGAGGCTATGCGATACCTGGGAGAGTGCCTTAACCATAGAGAGAACCTTTCACAACTGTGCCTTCAAGGCTAACGGTCCCGTCGAGTACCTTGCCACCCGCTGCCGTGAGGGCGCGACAGACATCTTCCCGACAGGATGGGTCTGCGAAGACTGCCATGACACCACCACCACCTGCACCGCAGATACGGGAGAACATAGCACCTTTCGAGCGCGCAGCGGCAGCAATTGCTTTGGTTTCCACCGTTTCAATATCGGACCAGAGTTTGATGCGAAGATTCCACTCCGATTCCGACAGTTTAAAGACATCCTTCCAAGCCCCTTCCCGCACGGCCATCGCCATGTTGGTGGCAATCAAACCCATTTCATTGAGAATGGAAAGCGTCGTCTTATCGCCTTCAAAAGCCTTATTGAAAATGGCCCAGTTGTTCTTGCCTGAGGCCCTTGACACTCCGCTGTAACAGAGGATCAGCATATCTTTCAGAGCAAATGCATCCTGTCCGCGAAGAGTCTCGACGGAGGTGCCGCCCAAGGGATAAGTGATGAGGTTGATGCCGCCGCGAAGACCTCCCCAGTAATCCTGACAACCCGTGGGAACCTTGATAACACCAGTCTCCACGTCCTGAACGGTCTGCACCAATTCGGAATCGCTGAGGTTGATCGGCAAGCCGATTTCACTCCTCGCGCGAATCAATGCGGAAGCAAACGCGATGGCGAGACAGGAGGAACCGCCGAGCCCGGCGCCAGCTGGGGATTTGGCTTTCACTTCGATCTGAAGGGCCGGTAAGGTCTTGTGCCAAAAGCAGTGCAGGAGTTTGGAGAAGAGTGGCAGGCGGCTATCTTCCATCACATCGGCCCAGGTACCAACGAGTTCGAGATTCTGATCCACACTCTTGATGTGGTAACCCTCACCACAGGCGGCAACCGAAACCTGGGCGTCGAGGGTGATCCCAAAATTCACCGTGGTTTTATGCTGAAGAATGCGCGTTAACGGAGCGATATCGAGAGTTCCACCAGCTAAATCAACACGTGTAGGACTGCGAGCAATAATTGCCATGATGGCCTCCCTTGATTTCCACTCTGTCGTTTTCTTATCTATGGCTGCTTTTGAGCTCTATGCTAAACTATACCGAAAGCGTTTGAGGCACCCCAACAGCAAAGTGCAGTGGCACTCCAGAAAGAACTTCCAGGGCCCTAAGGAATATTAAAATGGCGCGTCACATAAGTTCATTTTCTGAGAAAAAAGTCATCTGCTCTTGGGACCTTGACCCCAAACGCAGCGACGGCACAAAGCTCAACCTCGAGCGATTCCTCAAACTCTTACCGGCCATGCAATGGAAAAAGGTTAAGGGCGTTGAAGATTCTGACTTCCTCCCCTGCGATCTTGCCGTCATATACGCTTGGCATTTGAACCAGATCGAGCTTCAAACCTGGCTTGAAAATTTTGAGAAACGCTGGAAGAAATCAGGCGCTATTTGGATCCCGGCCCTGATAGTATCGCCTCTCGATATTGGCGATTTATTGAACAGCATGGACGGCATCTGGGCGTCTAATTGGTACTTCGATATAATCCATCCCGATCATTTCCTCAGTCTTCCCGTTCGGGTCGCGAACCTTTTAAGGATTCATGATCACCTGCACGAACTCGTGCGCTACGAAGCAGAGATGAAAGCGATGCAGGACAATATTCGAAAGATCGAACACGAGATCGCTGCAATGAAAAAGGATTAACGATTGAGCTTTATTCCTCCGGAACAACTTGATGGGCCAAATCTCATCGCGCAATTCATTATTGAATACCGCGGCCGGGGCCACTTTTTACCTTACGATGATCATCTCCTCCTAAAAAAGTGGATTGAGAAAGCGGGCGACGTCGACACGCTTCTGCTCGTCCTTTCCGATATCATTCCGAAGTTCTTCAAGGCTGCAGCTGAAACGGGCAAACACCCACCGGCGTTGACCAGACTCGACCGTAAGGTTTGTCAGATTCTGGAAGCACGCCGGAAAAATCAGATGCCGATGCTTGAGATAGACGCTTAACGTTTCCTGTCGCAATCAAGAGGTTTGTATGAAGAGCAGTTCTGCACTCAGCCCCCTCAATGACGAAACTTTGAAGACTTATCTTTCGGAGAAGAAAGCGCCGCTTCTCGTCTCCTTTTGGGCCCCCTGGAGCAGTAGCTCGCAGATTCTCGAGCAGACACTAAACGAACTCGCTCACGACTATCAAAAACGCATACAGATCTCGGTTTTAAATATCGATGAAAATGCCCATTCCCCAGCGGAATATGGCATCAAATCGATTCCCCATCTGCTGCTCTTCGACCAGGGTGAAATGGTCGCAAGCTTCTCCGGCGCGCAGCCTAAGAATAAACTCGTCGAAATAATCGAATCCCATCTATCGCCCTAAGGCCTTCTTCTGCTAAATTTTCTCCGCTGACCTAAGTCGTGGAGTGGTTATGAAGGGTGCTATCGAGAAAAAGAGCCTGAAGCAGGATCGTCGTGTCATCGGCGTCGATGAGGTGGGCCGTGGGTGTCTCGCAGGCCCTGTGTATGCTGCCGTCGCTGCGCTTGACTACTACAAGATCGATGCCCTGGAGGAAGCTACGCGTGATCTGATCCGCGACTCCAAAAAACTCTCCTCCAAACAAAGACAAAAAATCATTCCCGTTCTCGAAGACGTCTGTGTGGAATGGGGCCTTGGTGTGGCGACTGAGCGCGAGATTGAAACACTCGGCATCGTGCCTGCAACCTTTCTCGCTATGAAGAGAGCCTTTGAGAATCTCAAAGAGCCTTACGATCTCCTTCTCATCGACGGCAATCAGAAGCACCCCGACATGCCGATGGAACAGATGACTGTCGTCGGTGGTGATTCGCTTTGTTACGCTATCGCCGCCGCATCGATTCTCGCGAAAGAGGCCCGTGACGCCGTGATGCGGATCGCTCACGAAAGCTACCCTCAATACGGTTTTGGCGATCATGTGGGCTACGGCACAAAAAGTCATTTGCAAGCCATCGAAGAGCACGGCATTACCCCATTGCATCGGCGCAACTTTGCCCCGATCCGCAACATGGTGGCCCTGGAAATTGAGCTGGTCTAAAGGTGAAGACGCGGAAGACTTTGTGACCCAAAAGCTCGAGGCGTCGGGCTGGACGATCGCGATCCGTAATTATAGACGCCGTGGTTTTGAAATTGATATTATAGCGTCCCGCGCCGATCGCCTGCTCTGCGTGGAGGTCAAAGGCAGAGCCAACCGCCACGAAGACCCACAGCAGATTCTTAATCCCAGAAAAATCGAGAGACTCAATCGCGGCATGGCCACTTGGCTCCAGCAACACGCACCGAATGAAATTCGGAATGCGGAATTTTGGCTGTGTATTGTGGAATTGCCTCTGCCTGCGGGGACTGTGCAATGGCTAAAGCTCGAGGGTTGGGAAGGCTGAAACGACTAAACCTCCTCTAAGCGTGAAGCCGAGAGGAGGTTTGGTATAAAACTAAAATTATTAGGCTTTTTTGACTGCAACGTAACGAGTACGGATACGAGCCGCTTTACCTGTGAGGTCACGCAGGTAGTAAAGACGTGAGCGACGGACGATACCGTGAGCTACGACTTCAACTTTTGCGATCTGCGAAGAGAAAGCTGGGAATACGCGTTCAACGCCGATGCTGTTTGCACCGATTTTGCGAACGGTAAAGCTTGACTCAGGTCCGCCTTTTTTAAACGCAATCACAACGCCTTCGAATTGTTGGATACGGAACTTGGTAGCATCCGCGCCTTCTTGGAGTTTGTAATGAATACGCACTGTGTCGCCAGGACGAAACTCTGGAAGACCAGATGTTGCAGGAAACTTTTTCTTTTCGAAGTTAGCTATAATAGCGTTTTTCATGGGTATTAAACCTATTGCAGTTTGCAAGCTTTTTTAAGTGCTACCCTGACTTATCATTGCAGGAATGAGCTGAATACCTCAGTTCCTGGGACGGGTCAAGGGCTTGTTCCCTAATGCCTGCGGTGATCAGATTGCAAATTCCACACTACGCGTGCTCAGCAGTTCCTGTTTAGCGTCAACAAAGACATGGTAAAGCTCTTCGCGCTCTACAGTCGGTATCTTTTGACGCATAAAAGGCAGAATTTTTTCTTCAACTAATTCGGTATGTCTCTCGAATGTTTCCAGGAGTTCGGCTCCATCCTGGCTCTTATCGTGACAGATCGACTGAAGTCGCTTGAGACCCTGCTGGTACTTCTCAAGAAGTGCATCCCCATGGGTAGCAATTACTGATAGCTCAGGCAAGAGGAACTCGGCTTCCCAAGCAAGGTGCACGTCTAGACGCGACAAAATAGCGGCTCGGATGGGACCTTCCATCGCGGGTTTCAAGAGATCAGCGAGATCTGATTTGCGGCTGCGAAACTCCGCTTTCAAAAGCTGAAGTACATCCATTTGCTCTGTCTCCTGAGAAAAACCCACCTAAACGATGTGCGCGCAGATACGCGAAGTTTTCTCAACTCTTCCGATTTATGAAATGATGAAGAGGGTATAAACATTCCGCAGCTAGAATTCAAGCAACTGCTTTGCGCAGACTCGGGAAGACCGTCCGCTCATTCCCTAGAAAAGCTTGCGGCCATTGGTTAGGATCTCGTCGAACCCCAAAAAATAAGCTTTCTTTGCGTCTTCCACCTCATCCGGCAGATACGCCAGGAGTTTCGCATTTCTGCTGTGATAGGCAGCGAGTGTAGATTTTGTAAACAGATCGATCCCGCCAAAGCGTGGGGGGAGACTATAAGTTTTACCTGCTTCGATGCCGGCAAGATGGGGCACACGAGCCAGTACAGCCAGACCGGCTCGATAGCACTCGGGTTCCGGGGCTAGCCTTGAGACCTTGGGGAAGAGCCGCCGGGCGGTGGATGCTCCAGAATAGGTCCAAAGAAGGAAGCGGCAGTTGGTCTGGAGCCAGTTCTGAACCTCTGGCCCCTCCTCACGAGCCCATTGGGCCAAAAGATCAAGGGTACGCGTGTCGGCGTTGGATTTGATATCAAAGGTCCATTGATAGTCGCCATAGGCCTTAATGAGTTCTGGGAGCCGAAGGACCGACTGATTGTCGAGCGTCTTGAGATCGCCGATCTCTTCCCAGCGAACCGCTTCAATACAAGCGTCGGAGTGACAGCTGCGCCGCAGACTGCTGTCGTGCTGCAAAACAATGTGCCCATCGATTGTAGAACGCAAATCCGTCTCAAGATGGGTGAAGCCAAGTTTGATCGCCGCGTCAAACGCGTTAGGCGTATTCTCGACAGCATCCAGACAAAAGCCGCGATGACTGATCCATTTCGTCGAACTCATGCTCACTCCTCAATGCCAGGCCTTAACAGTCTAGTCGGGCCGCCCCTATTTCTAAAGATAAAAGCCTTAGGTCTTCGGTGACTAGCCTTTCTCACTGAGGCCTGCCTTGATAAAGAGAATGGCTTGAACTATCGTCGGAATTAATGACGTGTTTCTCATTTTGTTGAGACGTCGATAAAAACAAAACGAATGGAACAAGAGATAGGACAGATATCGTGACCGATATTCCAATGGAAGGCGCAGCGGAAGAGTCAGGCAAAAGAGATGACATTTCTCTTACGCCTGAAGCCTGGGCCATGGCCAAAGAACTTTCCCTCAGCAATCCCGACTACCAGGGATTACCGCTAAGACTTTATATCGAAGGCAAGGGCTGTGATGGATTTTATTACGGCGTGAATTTCGACAAGGCCGAAGCAGATGACCTGCACTTCGACGTTGATGGGCTGGAATGCATAGTCGATCCTCGCACGCATCTCTTTTGCAAAGGCTCAACGATCGACTGGGTCGATGACGAACGCGGCAAAGGATTTCTTGTTGAAAATCCGAAGGAAAAGAATTTCCGCGGTAAGTTCTACAAGAAAAGCACGTGGAGAACTCGACTCGAAGCCATGGCCGCTCAGGGATCCAATGCCTGAGAGACGAGTCGATAGCCGCCGCCGTAAATGCTTTCAATCGTGAGCTGAGATGCCAGTAGATTTCGCCTGAGACGTGACATATGCGATGACACGCTCTTGGGCGAAACTTTCACATCTTTCCAAATTTCATTACATAGATCTTCATGACTTAAGAATCGATTCTGAAAACGAATCAGATGCCGGAGTATCTGCGCCTCTTTCAAGGTCAGATGCATCCACTCACCCTCGGGCAGCACCCGCAGACGGTTCCCCTCGAAATCGAGACAAAGATCATTCATCACTGTAAAACGAGTTTTTTCCGGCTTTTCGTTGTGAAGAAGCCTCTGCATGACAAAGGGCAGCTCAAGAAACGAAGATTTGGGGACAAAGAATGTCCCGGAGTGGGTTTTAATCCCCTCCGAGGCCACGACCACGATCTTCGATTCCCCCCAATGAATTTCGATCAGCTTTTCGAGGTTTTCGACATCGCTCGCAAAGTCATCACCATCGATGAGAATAGCCTTTGGCTGCACCGAACTCAGTCGTCCGAGCTTTAGAAAATTGCGAACCGAAGCAAAGGCCCGAACCGCCACATCACCCTGAAGGATGGAGGCTATCGAGTTTTCCAGCCGACCCGGCTTTTCAATGACCCAGACGATGCCCATAACAAATCCTCACTTTTCGACTTCACAAAGACTGTAGCGAGCGACAGCGGCACTGTTAAAGCGCGAGAGCAGATAAAACTTTTCGGAAGGCTGATGATAAAAAGCGCGTTCGAATGCAGAGCCTTCTTTAAAGACTCCAAGGTAGCCGATCGGCGCCAGCTCAGAACCATTGAAGCGATAGCCAGCCACAGATATCTCATGATCGAGCCACTGGGGGAGAAAAACGAGAGTCTCCTGACTGTTGCTCGCGATCAGAGGCTGGGCGACGTGAACCCGACTGAGGGACGCTTTCGCCTGCGTTTGTTTACTGAAAGGCTCATTGACGGAGAGGGATGTGACTTCGAGCGAGGTGTTCTCCCAGAGAAGGGAATCGCCTTTCACATAAGCTAAGGTCAGACCCTTTTCACTTTCAGAAAAGTTCCAGCTTTCGATGGGACCTTTCTCATCGACTTCACTGATCCCATCTTTTTTGCCAGCCATCCATGGGGTGATTTTAAAACGGGGATCTTTTTTGCTGCTGGAGAGGCCGCGATCAAGCGAGAGGATGTGACGCTTTTGCTGGGCATCGGTAAAGCTCACAACCTGATTGCCTATCACCCGGCTCACGACCTGAGCCGAACCTTTTTCCGTATGGATGGGAATTTCAATCTGCTGATAAGGCTGATCGTCGGTGGCTTCATCATTTTTATCTTCGCGAATCAGTGCCACGAGTCTATCGGCGGTCAATTGCCAGCTACCAAGCTCAAAGGCCTTGAGCTTGGTGGGAATCTGGGAAATGAGAGCGTTGTTGCTCAAATCTCGAATTTGAAAGACCGGCTTGTCTTTGACAAAGGTGTGGATGACGAAGACAGTTTTCGAGCCGGAAACGCCGCCGCCGAGAAAAGTCGAGTCGGTACTGACAGGGAGCTTAACAAGATTTTGAGGCGTGAGATCGCCCGTTTTGCGAAAAGCCAAATGATAGAAGTTTCGAACGCCCTTACGCGACGTTACTTCGAGAAGAAGCGATGGTCCGCTGCTGTCGAGCACTCGCACCTTATCAATCCGCAGATCTTCTGGGAGAAGAGGGAGCTCTGTGCAATCCAGCGAAGCCGCCGACGTCAGTGCGCCCCAATCCGATTTGGTGTCTGGCTTTGACCAGGTCGCACAGCCCGAGATGATTACTAAACTCGCAATTTTTAGACAATTACGATGCATCAAAGCCTCACAGTCAGCTTAAGTATTTTGCAAAAGGGTCGATAGAAGTGACAGGTTGTATGGGAATCATTGTATGCGAATATCGAGAACCAACCAAAAACTTTTCCTCGTAGCGGCTGTATTGCTGGCTCCGGCTTGCCAATCCATCGTTAAACTGGAGACCCGGACACCGGTGCAGGTGCCTTACATTCGCAATTCTGCCAACGAATGTTATTATCTTGATGAATTCATGCCGGTTCCGGACAACCTCGTCAGCGGTGAGTCGGGCGCCATGAAACTCCGTTATTACACCTACAGCGTTGCCAATTACAAAGATTGGGACAACCGCGAGATTATCCTTTCCTTCTACTCGAGAGACGATAAGTGCTGGTCTCTCTTTGAAGAATTCTATCTTCTTCGCTAAGGCTCAAATTATATTTCTGAGCCTCCTCCCTTCGTCTTTTCCCCCGGTTCAAGCTACAATCAATAGTACATGTTAGCTTGAGGAGTTACGGGGTGGGTCGATTTCCTTCGCCTTTAAATTTTGTTCTCGCAGGCCTCCTGGTCTCATGTGTCAGCACAGCGAAAAAACCGCTGCAGTCATCTCCCGCTGAGCAAAAAGAGGCTGATACCAAGCTTCTCGATGAGGCCAACCAATTCGCAAGAGATGGCCTTTATCGTGAGGCTTTGAATTCCTTCGGCCAGTATCTGGAAAAAAACCCCAACGACGGCGCGGCCAACCGCACGGTTGGGATCATCTATGTGAAAACTGGAGCCTATAAGAAAGCTGCGCAATACCTTGATAAGGCCTTTGCGACCTTTCCCAATAACTTCGAATTGAACTTTTATCTCGGCGAATCCATGCGCATGCAGGCTCGTCATGCTGATGCCATCTACCACTACAAGCGCGCGCTTGAGGCCGAACCGAAAAACGTGGCAGCATTGAAGGCACTCTGTTGGAGCTACTACAATATTCGCTATTATGCGGAAGCGGTTCGCACAGCAAAGCAGCTTCGTCAGCTTGCTCCCAACGATTTTCAAGTGGCCATTATCATGGCCCGTATCCTGAATAAAATCAGTCTGAATGATAAGGCTCTAGCCTTGCTCAACCGCTCGGAAACTCTCGCGAGTGCGGATAGCATTCCCTTTTTGAACAGCGTGAAGGGGGACATTCTCCTCTCCATGGGCGAGCGCGATGCGGCCGAGCAGGCTTATCGCAAAGCCCTCCAGGATCAGCCGCTGCTGCCTGGAGCACTCATCGGACTGGCGAAGAAGTTGATCGACGACAAGAAGAACAACGATATCGCGATCACTTATCTCGACCGCGCTCTAAAAATTCGGCCGAATCTGTTTGAAGCGTATTATCTCTTGGGTAAGGCTCATCAGAAGACCAATCCGGCGAAGTCGCTTGAGTACTATAAGATCTTCTCGAAAGAAGCTTCTTATGATCCAAGTTTTCAGCAGGAATTGGCGGAGATCAGACCTCAGTTGATTGAGGCCCGTAAGGCGAACGCGAGCAACAAACGCAGCGACGCGGGTTCGCGCGATGATGAAGAACAGTTTTAAAGAAGTTTCATTTCTTCTTTTTGAAAGCTCAAGAGACTGCGGCGTGCATCAAAGAGGTTTTTGTAGGAATCGTAACGAACCTTGAGTTTGTCGGATTCGCGCCGTGCCTCTACGAGTCTCTCGAGAAAGCTCAGATATTCAGGATCGGTCTCAGTCAGGCGTTTGAGCTTTGCTTCACTCATCTTGTCGTCATCGATGCGAAGAGAGATCTGCGCCCGGACAATCGACTTCATAAGTTCCAGATGTTCCGCCGTTTTCTTGGCGTCTACATAAGCCAGGCCCACCTTATTCGTGATATGCACGATCTCTTCAAGACCAAGCTTATCCCACGATTTTTCCTTAGGATTTTGAGACTTATCCTCTGGCACCCGGAGTCCTTTCTAACTAAAACAGGAAGGTTCTAGCTGGCACATACTGACCCTAAATGTCGCATGATCCTTGGAATTTAACCTTAACTTTCTTCATCAACAAAGCCGCCTCAAGATTTATCCAAATTGGCCGATAAGCCAGTTGAATGGTGTATAATGATCTCAGGCCTTTACCTTTGTTGATTGAGAGTTAGCCATGAGCAGCTTAACAGTCGTAAGTCCCCAGGATTTCTTCCGAACCCAGGTCTGTGCCGCTTCCAAGTCCCTGCAGATCGAATTGAGTCACGAAATCGAATACTATCTCGTGAACCTGCTCTGCGAATTTATCAATCCTTCGTCTCTCGCGATAGACCAAGAAAATGTCCTGGATACGCCCCTCGCCCTGATCCTTAAAAAAGCTTTGGAATCACCGCCCGACAACCAGATCAAGGTCATGAAAAGACTCGGTGACACGAGCCTCTATGTGTCCGGATACTTTCAGGATTGTTTCAAAAGAAAAGCCGTGGATGTGAGCTATTACATCGATATGGGCTCAAACGCCTATGGCCACACCGCTCAGCTCATGCGCTCTTACAAAAATGATGCCCATTTTTCGAAGATCTATACGATCCTGTCTCAAGAGTTCAGAAACCTCGTCGCCCTCATCACAGAGATTGCCGAAACCCTGCTCGTCTCAAGGAATGACGATCTGCTCGACACGTACATCAAATGGCAAAACACGCAGTCTGTGAAACTCCGAAAGGTGCTCGAGGAACGCGGTGTGCAGCCCGTTCTCTTCAGTAGTAAGCTCTCCTCATGAGTGCCGCAGTCGCCAGAAATCTAATCGAGGACGTCGAGCAAAAGCTTGGCGCCATCTACCGCTTTCCCCTTCATACGAGCGCCGTCGATTTCTTTATGAAGGAGGAGCAGTTCGTCAAGGAGCAGGGTCCTTCATCATCAGCACCGCCACGGGCCGCAGTTTTCCTCGCTCAAAAAACTGATGAGGTGGAAATCGGCATCTACATTGAACAAAAGCTCTTCGACATTCTCCATGAACATGATCCAAAGATTGAACTCAATTCGCATAACCTCGACGCCTACTGTGTTCTCATTGAAGAGCTCTCGCATTTTCACCTACTTCTCCAGCGCAGCGAGCAGGATCGCGGCGTGAGTCAGCTCGAACTCGAATGGCAAGGGGAGGTCGACAAACTCCTTATCGCCGGCCTCGTCATGTCGCAGCAAAGGCAGAGGTCCTGCTTTCAGGATCTGCATCGCTCCATCTTTGAAGAATCGCAGCTCTCAGCCGATCCCATGTATCAGGAGGCCTCACACTATGCGGCCAAGTGCTGGCATCGTCTCCTTCCCAAATGCGGGCGTCTGAGAGAGATTCCAAAAGAGATCCTGCCTGTCCTTCACAAAGCCTATCACTCCAGTTGGAATCAAAAGCTCCGCCTTATTCATAGCCTTTGAAAGAGCCATAAAAAAAGGGCAGGCCCTAAGGCCTGCCCTTCGATCATTTTTTAAATCGAGACCAGCTTATTTACGATCAGCGATCGCAACGAAGTGGCGTTCTTTCGAACCAATATAGATCTGGCGAGGACGACCGATTTTCGTGCTAGGCGTTTCGACCATTTCTTTCCATTGAGCTTCCCAGCCTGGAAGACGGCCAAGGGCAAACATGACTGTGAACATATTGGTTGGAATGTTCAAAGCTTTGTAGATGATGCCTGAGTAGAAGTCGACGTTCGGATAGAGTTTACGCTCGACGAAGTACTGATCCTTCAGAGCTTCTTCTTCGAGACCTTTGGCGATCGCGAGCAAAGGATCTTTGACGTTGAGTTTCTCAAGGATGGTGTCACAGGCTTTTTTGATGATCTTCGCGCGCGGGTCGAAGTTTTTGTAAACACGGTGACCAAAACCCATCAAACGGAAATTGTCGTCTTTGTTTTTGGCTTTGAGAATGAACTTTTTGTAGTCGCCACCATCAGCCTGGATCTCTTGGAGCATCTCGATAACTGCTTGGTTCGCGCCGCCGTGGAGAGGGCCCCAGAGAGCATCAACACCGGCAGAAACCGAAGCATAAAGGTTGGCTTTCGAAGAGCCGACCATACGAACCGAAGAAGTCGAGCAGTTTTGCTCGTGATCGGCGTGAAGGATGAGGAGGATGTTCAAAGCTTTTGCGACTTCTTTGTCTGGATCTTTGCCGTACATTTGCACGATAAAGTCAGAGACGTAGTCGTATTTCTTTGGTTGAGCATCGATCAGGTCTTTGCCCTGACTCGCGCGGTATTGGTAAGCCGCGATGTTTTTAACCTGAGCCATCAGCTGAGGCAAAACTTCGTCTTTTTGGGCTTCTGTCAGATCGCCTTCCGCGTATTCTGGGTGAAAGCCTGCAAGGGCAACAACCGAAGCGGCTAGGACCGACATCGGGTGGGCTTCTTTGGGAAAGCTTTTGATGATGCTTTTGATGCCTTCTTTAGTTTCGCTATGTTTAGCGATTTGACCTTCGAACCACTTCAAACGGGCTGCTGTTGGGAGCTCGCCGTAGAGGAGAAGGTAGGAGACTTCGATAAATGTCGATTTTTCTGCAAGTTCTTCAATAGGGTAGCCACGGTAACGGAGGATACCTTTTTCGCCGTCTAGGAAAGTGACTGCCGACGATGTCGCAGCTGTGTTCATGAAGCCATTGTCGATAGTGACTAAGCCAGTCGCATCGCGCAGCTTATTGATGTCAAGACCCCGTTCACTCTCGCTTCCCTCAGTTACTGGCAACTCAATTGTCTGTCCATTGTAATGAAGTTCTGCTGGCTTGCTTGTCATAGGCATTTTACTCGCTACAGTCATATTATTCTCGGATGATCTTCCCAACGGCCTCGTAAGAAAGGGACCTTTGGGTATCGGAAACACGAGAATAGAATTTAATGAAAACCGTCAACCCGCTTGATTAATTACTTTGGTCCTTCATTAAGGATCTCGATCGAGCGAACTGCCGGTTGCTTGAGAATCGTTAACCGTTTCATTTCGCTTGGGATCGCAGCCAACTGACTGCGACTTCGTCCTCTTGGGTCAGCAATTCAGCCTCAAGGGCTGAAAGTCGGTCTGAAAAACCATCATCGCCGGAGAGAAGCTTAAAATCAATAAGGGCAGAACTAAAGTCTTTCACCTGAAGAGCCAGACGAAAGTGATGCCAGAGGACTAAACGATCAGAATTGGCTGCATCGAGTTGAAGCAAGCGACTCAGAAAGTAATAGCGCTCTTCGGACCGTTCTGCAGAATCCGCTGCTCGAGTCAGCCGCCATTTTACATAGTATGGCGCAGTCCCGATGATCGCTAATAGTACAAATGTAAGTCCGGCAACGCCTGCAACTATTCGGGCTCTGGTCAGATGCTGCGGAATCAAGCGATTCGGTGTAGCCCTTAGGATCACATAAGCGATTACGATTCCGACCACTAAACCACCGATATGCGCTGCATTATCGATCTGCGGTATAATAAATCCAAATAAAATATTCGCAACCACCATTACGGTATAAGCGCCAGCTTTCGGCTTAAATCCGGTGATCTGTTTTACCTTCTGCTGGATCGTCCTTTCAAAAAACCAGAGACATCCGAGCAATCCAAAGAGGGATCCTGAAGCACCCACGCTGAGATTCAGACTCCAGACAGAGCTAAGAATATTCCCACCGAGTCCGGCAAGGAAGTAGACCAAAAGAAATTTACGCACACCGAGAAGCGCTTCGAGTTGGAAGGCGACGGCGTAAAGCGCCCACATATTGAAAAGCAAATGAAGGAGGTTACCGTGGAGGAAGATCGGCGTGAAAAGACGCCACCATTCGCCCTGAGCCAGAAGCACAGGTTCTTTTGCGCCCATTTGGATGAGAACATCGTAGGGAATGGAATTGAGGGATTTGCTCGGACTTAAGTAGAGCTCGACGAGGAAGACGATGACATTCAGAGCTATCAAACGCCCTGACCAGGTCTTCAGTATAAAGTCCGCGCCGGCCGGCTGAGCGACTGGGGGAAGAAAAGCGGGGGAGGGCTCAGGCGCATGCTCAACTGGACGATGATACAAAGCCGGCCCCCTCGCAGAAAATTTAGAAAACTTGGTAGTCAGCCTGCGGAGCGTGCATTTCAAGCCAACGGGCACCACGGATTTCACGGGTTTCGTGCTTACTGGAAAGCATCCAGATCGGCGTCAGCCCGTATTCCTGGGACGGCATGAAAAGCAGGACTTGCGTGATTTCGTGCTCTTTGGCACTGCTGCTGAGCACTTCAGCGGAAAGCTTAATCACTTGGCCTTCCTCGATCTTCACATTCAAGCCTTCTGAGTTCAACACCAATAAGTCGTGAACACCATCCTTTGTTTCCGCAACAAAGTGGAGGACGTATTCGTTTTCGACTTTTTTCTCGATGCGGGCCAACTTATAAAGACCTGAGACTCGCTCAGCTTTATCCTTGATCGCATCCTGTGCAAAACCATTCGCCATGAAACTCATGGCGGCCGAGACGATGATAGCCGTGAAAACCTTACGCATAGCGCATCCCTTACTTAACGTTGACTAGCTTGATCAATTCACCTTTGAGAAGCCAATCCGCGACCATCACGATGTCTTCGTGTAGGGAACGGTCAACTTCCATGCCGGGCGACATGCCTCTTACAGCATCATATACTTTTTTTAGCTTAACGTTGGGCACGAGCGGGAGGAGCAGGTCAAGACCCTGACAGGCAGCAAGGAGTTCGATAGCTAAAATATTCGACAGGTTTTTAATGATGCGACGGGCTTTCCAAGCCGCGATCGGACCCATACTAACATGGTCCTCTTTATCAGCCGAAGTTGGAATACTGTCGACCGATGCTGGATGGGAAAGGACCTTGTTTTCAGAAACAAGAGCGGCCGTGACCACATGAGGAATCATGTAACCGGAATTCAAACCACCTTCCTTCATCAGAAAGGCCGGAAGCCCACTCATGTTGGGATTGGTGAGCTTTTCCGTACGACGCTCAGAAATACTGCCGACTTCGGCCGCAGCGATTGCAAGAAAGTCCATGGCCATCGCCATAGGCTCGCCATGGAAATTGCCGCCACTCACGATGTCGCCATCTTCGAAACAAAGAGGATTATCCGTCACCGAGTTGAGCTCGATGTTCACTTTGGATTCAACGTAGGCGAGGGTGTCCTGAGCCGCGCCATGCACCTGAGGGGCACAACGAAAGCTATAAGGATCCTGCACACGCGAGCAGTCGGCATGACTTTCCATGATGGGGTCGGCATCGAGAAACATTTCGCGAATGCGTTTGGCACTCGCCTGCTGACCTTCCTGCGGACGAATCTTGTGGATGCGTTCATCAAAGGCGCGGGTCGTGCCGCGAATCGCATCAAGGCTCAGAGCTGTGATGACATCGGCGCTGATGAACAAGGCTTTCGCCTCTTCCACAGCGAGCGCGGCGAGAGTGGTCATGTATTGGGTGCCGTTGATGAGCGAGAGCCCTTCTTTCGGCGAGAGTTTCAGAGGTTTGATCTTGGTCAATTCCAAGGCTTCTTTCGCCGGCATGACTTTGCCTTTGTAAAGAACCTTACCTTCGCCGAGCAAACCCAGCGCAAGGTGAGAAAGAGGAGCAAGGTCACCCGAAGCACCAACGCTGCCCTGACTTGGAATCATCGGCAGAATATCGTGCTCAAGAAACGAGAGAATGGTCTTCACGCATTGAAGCGTGATTCCGGAATAGCCGAGGCTAAACGTATGAACACGAAGAAAGAGCATCCCGCGCACTACTTCAGGAGCCGCGTAATCGCCAACACCACAAGCATGGCTGCGCACGAGGTTCTCTTGAAGTTGAGTGAGTTTGTCCGATTCGATACGGACATCGGATAGATATCCAAAACCGGTATTGATACCGTAAATCGTGCGACCCGACTCGAGGGCGAGTTCTACGTGTTTACGAAATTCATTGATACGAGCGGTCACTTCATCGGAAAGATGGCTGTCCAATTTGCGATTTACAATTTGTTCGAAGAGGACTGCAGTCGTTAGACGATCTTTCCCAAAACTAAAACTCATCCGATCCCTCTCAGGGTATTGAGTGCGGCGCGCTTATCCTTGGCGCCGTAGAAGAAAGTACCAGCCACAAGAACATCAGCACCCGCTTCCACGACAGATGCAGCAGTCTCAGCATTCACGCCGCCATCGACTTCGATCAGACAAGCCTGGTCGCGGCCGAGAGCCCTAAGCATACTTTTGAGCTGACGAATGCGGCCCAAAGCTTCGGGAATGAACTTTTGTCCACCAAAGCCCGGGTTCACGGACATGACGTTGATAAGATCGAGATAGGGAAGAATTGCTTCGAGCGAATGAAGGGGCGTGCCGGGACTGATGGCAGCTCCGGCTTTAGCGCCTTTCGCTTGGATGGCCTGAATTAATCTGTGCGAATGAACCACGGTTTCGATCGGAAACACGAGATAGTCGGCACCGGCATCAACATAATCGAAGGCCACTTGATCAGGATTATTCACCATGATGTGGACGTCGAGAGGAATCGTGGACTTGGCTTTCAAAGCCTTGACGAGAGGCACACCATAGGTGAGGTTCGGCACGAAATGGCCATCCATCACATCGAAGTGATGCCAGTCGGCGCCGACGTCTTCCGCTTCTTTGAGGTCGCGACCGAAATGCAAAGGGTCAGCGGCAAGAAGGGAAGGGGCAACCAGGATCTTATTTTTCATTGGCAAGTTCCTCTGCTTCGAGACGATGA
This sequence comes from Pseudomonadota bacterium, assembly GCA_004193325.1. Taxonomy (GTDB): domain Bacteria; phylum Bdellovibrionota_B; class Oligoflexia; order Oligoflexales; family Oligoflexaceae; genus Oligoflexus. Next base: position 17,689 of record SEDW01000007.1, read on the forward strand.
CGTTTCATCACCTTCTTTTTGACAAGACCCGATTTCAGAGGACTCATGCGGGAAATAAACACGATGCCATCGATGTGATCGATCTCGTGCTGCAGACAAACGGAAAACAATCCGTTTGCATGGGTTTCGAAAGTATTGCCGTTTTCGTCCTGAGCCGTAACCCAGACTTCAGCAGCCCGTTCAACATTCTCAAAGATTTCCGGAAAACTGAGACAGCCTTCCTGACCTTTGAATTTGCCGACCTTTTTGGTGATGACCGGATTTACAAAGGTATAGCGCTTGTCGTGCCACTCGGCTTTCGCCTCTGGTGGTTCGCCGCGACGCTCTTCCCAAGGAATGAAGATAGTTAGGACTCGCTTGGCAACGCCGACCTGATTGGAGGCGAGGCCGATGCCACCCGCTTCATCCATGGTCTCGTGCATGTCGCGAACGAATGACAGGAATTCTTCATTGAATTCAGTCACTTCTGCGGATTTTGTTTCCAGGACTTTTGCAGGCCACTCAACAACTTTTAATACTGTCATAGCAAATTCGGCTCCCCGTATCTGCGTTTACGCCAAATAGCCTACTGTGTAGGCTGCCCATGCACAAATAGCAACAAAAAAGCATAGTTCGCCCATAGAACGAACGAGCTTTTTTGATAGCTTAACAGTCGAGAAGAGTGGATTAGAGCTGGAGCTTAGAATTTTTCGGTTTCGACTTCTTTGGGGATCTCGTTTTCAGAGTCAGCCAAAGCCGAACGAGCTTTGCCTTTTGCATCTCTCCAGGCCGACTTCACTTCTCGCTGAATAGCATTTACCACGCTATTTTCTACCAGAACATCGTACGCGTGGTCGAAGAGTAACTTCTCTCCTACCGGAATGCTTAGCACATATACCCAAATCGTGCCGTATAAAAGCACTCGTCCAGCCTTTTTCAAACGCTCTTTCAAATCCATGCGAACTCCTCGATTCGTGGAAATAAGAAGAGCTTCTGAGCGACTGCCCAGAAGCACTAATTGCTTATACTTAGATTTTACTCGATTTCGCTATTAGCTGGCGAGACTCTTGGGTCCGGTAGCTGGCTCAAAGCTTTCGATTTTGACTTCGTGAAGTTTGCGATTCTCAAAAAGAATATCAAAAGCCTCACTATAATCCTTCACAAAGTGCGCTTTCAAATTCTTGCGAACCTGAACTGGAAGCTCCATGAAGACCGATTTATTCTTCTCAGGTAGAACCACTTCTTTCACACCTTCGCGAATCGCAGCCAGTAGCTTCTCTTTGAGGCCACCGATTGGGAGGACTTTACCGTGGATTGTGATCTCACCGGTCATCGCCACTCTCTTGGGAGCTGTGTTGGTCAAAGCTGAGATGATAGCCGTTGCCATCGCGATACCAGCCGAAGGACCATCTTTAGGAACCGCACCCGCTGGAACGTGGATGTGGAGTTCATTTCGTTCGAGGCGCTCAGCATCGAGACCAAACTGCTTCACGTTTGAGCGAACAAAGCTAAGAGCAGCCTGAGCTGATTCTTTCATGACGTCACCGAGCTTACCTGTGAGGACCAGGCTGTGCTTGCCGGTCGGGACCAGAGAGCACTCGATCGCCATGACTTCGCCGCCGTACTGAGTGTAAGCGAGGCCAAGGGAAACACCCGCCTGAGCTTCTTTATGGAAGAAGTTATCATCGTAGCGCTGCGCACCGAGGTGGCGCTGAATCAATTGTGGAGTCAGTTTCAAGCCTTCGCCTGTGTCCCACATATCAGTTTGCTCAGCATAGATCCGGGCAAGCTTTCTGCAGACCGAAGCGATCTTTTTATCAAGGCTTCGCAAACCGCTTTCGCGTGTGTAACCGTTGATGATTGTTGCCACTGAGTTCTTGGTGAAGACCACGTTGGCTTTATCAAGACCCGATTCTTTCAACTGCTTCGGAATCAGGTACTGATTCGCGATGGCGAGTTTTTCTTCTTCTGAGTAACCCGAGACATCGATGATCTCAAGGCGGTCACGAAGAGGAGCAGGAATCGTATCGAGTGTGTTCGCGTTGGCAATGAACATGATATCGGAAAGGTCAAAGGGAACACCGATATAATGGTCGACGAAGGAGTTGTTTTGCGCTGGGTCGAGGACTTCGAGCAAAGCCGACGATGGATCGCCGCGGTGATCGGAAGCCATCTTGTCGATCTCATCCAGCATGATGACTGGATTCGAAGAACCTGCAGTTTTTAGAGCAGATATAATACGGCCCGGGAAGGCGCCGACGTAGGTCTTACGGTGACCGCGGATATCCGCCTCATCACGCACACCACCAAGAGCGATACGAGCAAATTCACGGCCGAGAGACTTGGCGATAGAGCGACCAAGGCTGGTTTTACCAACGCCGGGAGGTCCTACAAAACAAACGATCGGACTTTTTGCTTCTGGATTCAACTTCTTAACGGCAAGGTATTCGAGAATGCGGTCTTTGACCTGCTCAAGTCCGAAGTGATCATCATCGAGGATCTCTTTGGCTTTTTTGAGATTGAGACTATCTACTTGTTTCTTGCCCCAAGGCAGAGCCAAAACAGTTTCAATGTGAGTACGGGTCAAGGCTGCTTCGCTCGTGTCCTGGTGCATGCGCTCAAGACGTTTGATCTGACGAGTCAGTTCTTCGCGAGCTTCCTTGTTGAGAGGAAGAGCGTCCATCTTCTGCCAGTATTGGTCGAGTTCGTCTTTGCCATCGTTATCACCGAGCTCAGACTTAATTACGCGCATTTGCTCGCGAAGATAATGTTCGCGCTGCATACGACCAATTTCGTCTTTTGCATGGCTCTGGATACGGACCTGCATCTGATACACTTCGATTTCGCGAGAGAGGCAAGTGTAGACGCGTTTGAGGCGATCAAGCGGCTGATGGATAGCGAGGATGGCTTGAGCTTCATGAACTTTCAAACCAAGGTTCGAAGCCACGAGATCGGCGAGGCGACCTGGCTCATTCACGTCTTCAAGGATCATAAGGATATCTGGAGAAAGGACTTTACCGAGGGCCACAACCTTTTCGAGGCTGTCGCGAACCGAACGGATCAAAGCTTCGACTTCGCTTGAATTGTTCGTAACCTTGGCTTCTTGTATCGTTTGAACAAAAACTTTTGGGTATGGCTCAGATTCGATCAGTTCTTTGACCGAGGCTTTGTGTAGACCTTGAACGAGGACCTTCATGCGGCCGTCAGGCAACTTTCTGGTTCTCATGATCGTACAGACAGTACCTATATCATAGACATCAAATGGTGGCTCAAGCTTCGCTTCGAGGCCTTCACCTTCGTGACCAGCTACTTTGAAAGCAGAAAGAAAGATTTTTCTTTGCTTTGCCATCGCGCTCTCGACAGCATTGATACAAAGATCTTCATTAATGAAGACAGGAACAATCATGTTGGGGAAGACCACTATATCTTTTAGTGGCAACAACGGCATCTCGCTGTTACTGACTGTGAGTTTACCTGCATTCGCATCCGTCATTACATGACTCCCGTCTGAGAGGACTGTTTTTCACAACACTCGTATATTTTCGGACGTCAGGCCAACAAACCTTAATCCTTGAGCTGTAAACGAAAAATTCTGGGGTTGGAGAGAGCTGAAGTTAGTCTGAAATCGTTAGGATTATCAGGAGATCACCAGCAGCATCGTCGGTGCGATCACCGAGCCCAGGATATTTTAAGACTTTCTTGTCTTTCGGAATTTCAGAGAGTGAGATTTCGCATTCGAACTTTTCTCTCTGTTCAACCCGTCGCCCGTTTGTGGAGGTTGTGATGATGGTGCGACTGAGTTTGATCACAGCAGTTGGAGTTTGACCCAGCTGAGATCTGCAGACTTTCAGGGGATACATGAGATCGAGCTTCGTATGGTTTTCCTGCCAAGTTTCGAAGGAGATTTCTTCGCATTTGATCTTGGCACAAAATTTTCTGAGATCGTCTTCTTCGTAAGAGGAAGCGTCGGTCGAAGATTGATCTCCAATACACTCACGCTTCCTCGTCACGTTTCTATTCCTTAAGAACTCTTAGGTACGGACACACTAACCATTGACGGTCTGACTAGTCGACCATTCAGGGTGTAGCCCTTTTGGAATTCTTCTTTGACGGTATCTTCCAGAACATCTTCCTCAACGCGTTGGATCGCCTGGTGAAGATTCGGATCGAAGATGCTGCCCTTGGCGAGGGTAGCTTTGAGACCGTGCTGCTCAAGAACAGAAGTGAACTGTTTGTGGACCATCTTCACTCCTTCGACTACCGGAGTGGACTGGCCTTCTGCTGAGAGAAGCGCTTTATCGAGGCTATCGAGGACTGGTAAGAGTTCCTGTAGCAGTTTTTCTGTTCCATATTTAAGCAGGTCAGAGCGTTCTTTTTCCTGGCGTCTGCGCATGTTTTCCATGTCAGCGGCTTGACGCAGGTAACGATCCTTTGCTTCCAAAAGTTGTTCTTCGAGTTGCTTCACTTGGGCTAAGCCATCTTCTTCGTGCGAGCCGTTGGAAGATGTGCCTAGGTCAGCGTCGAAGGAACCTTCGTTGTTTTCGTTCTGAGTATCGACATTCATAAGCACTCCACGCATTGCATAAATCCAGGTCTCTTTTTACCTTGCGAACCTACGATCCGCAAGACCTTGTCAACCATGGCCGACATCCTCGATCGGACATCTGCAGCGTATTTGGCAGGCTTAATTGGCGCTTGTCTTATTTCTAATAGTAAAGATATTTTGCGTTGGAGAAAAGTAGGCAAGTCCTCCCTAGCAGGCATCTTGAAAGATTCGCCAGCTTGGCCATTGACAGTAGAGGAGCCTCTGCGTTAAATCTTTCTTCACTCAAAAACGCAATGGTTTTCGATCCCTGTGACTAAAACCAAAGCATGCCCGCAGCACCTGGAATCCGAGTTGACCTATGGATACGCCTGTTGAAGTTATGCCTTCTGAATCGAATGCTCTTGGTAATTCAAACGCCTCCGCTGAGACGAGCAAACGCCTGTCTGCCCTATCTCGCAGAGGAATCAACATTGAAGACGCTGACCTGATCACCCGTTTGGATCAGTACTCAATTGAAGATGTCGTGGAGCTTAAAATCTCTCGCTTCTTTGACCAGATTGGTACTTTTTACCCAGAAGACGTCTATGACTTACTGATGTCTAAAGTAGAAAAACCACTTCTGATTCAAATTTTACGTCGTGTAGGTGGAAATCAGGTTCAGGCTGCAAAGATTCTTGGAATCAATCGCAACACTCTGCGCAAGAAGATTAAGCAGTACGGACTCTAGTCGAAGCCACGGGGCTCCTCAGGGGCCTTACTCGTCTGGATCACTCATCGTTCCGCCCTCTTGGAAAAGGTTCTGGAAGGAAACGTAGTGAGGCTGATAAGCCAATTTTAGAGTTTTCAGAGCACCGTGACGGTTCTTAGCAATAAGAAGTTCCGCGATGCCTGTCATCTCTGAGTTTGGATTGTAGTATTCATCACGGTAGATAAACATAATCATATCCGCATCCTGCTCCATCGATCCCGATTCCCGCAAGTCAGACAGCTTAGGTCTCTTGTCAGGCCGCTGCTCAACGCCACGGTTCAGCTGCGCGAGAGCAATGACTGGAATGTGCAGCTCTTTTGCTAGGTTTTTGAGACCCATCGAAATTTCTGAGATCTCGCGTTCGCGACTTTCTGATTTACCAGTACCGGCTGTCATCAGCTGGAGGTAATCGATGATGACCATGTCGAGACCGTTCTCTTTATGAAAACGGCGACAGCGTGATCTCAGCTCCATAAGAGAGATACCCGGCGTCTCATCGATACCGAGGTAATCCTTTCTCTCATAAATCCTTCGCGCGCCCTCCATGAGGCGATCCTGCTCTTCGTCGGTCAAATCACCCTTTCGAAGGCGTGACGAATCCACTCGGGAGATGGAAGCAAGAACACGTGACATGAGCTGCTCTTTACTCATCTCAAGTGTGAAGATGGCAACCTTCTGTCCGGCCATCGCTGCGTTCGACGCTATGTTCAATACGAAGGCCGTCTTGCCCATACCAGGACGAGCAGCGAGGATGACAAGGTCAGAGCCCTGCATACCGCCCGTTAGCGAGTCCAGATCGTTGAATCCGGTTGTAACACCGGTAACAGAACCGTCGGTTTCAAGTTTTCTTTGGATATCTTCAATAGTCGATTCAAGTACGACGTCAGCCTTGATGATGCCTTTACGATCGTATTCACTCGATATGGTGAGAAACTGTTTTTCCACCTGTTCGATGAAAGTCTCAATACGACCTTCATAAGAACCGGCTGCCTCTACCACATCTTGGCAAACGCGAATGATAGATCGCCGATAGAAATGATTTCTAACGATCTGGGCGTAGTGCTCAAGGTTTTGCGAGACGGGGCTATTTTCCGTTAACTCGATCAGATAAGCCGCACCGATATCTTTGATTTTGTTCTGTCGCAGTTTTTCTGTGACGGTAACAATATCTGCTGCTTCGCCAGAGGCGGAAAGCTCGAGTATCGATGTGTAGATTTTTTGATGGGAGTCGAGAAAGAAGTGTTTGGCCTGAAGGCTACCTTCGATCGCAGTTAGAGAGTCAGCATCGCTCAGGATTGCACCGAGTACCGCTTTTTCGGCATCTATGGAATGCGGCAGCGTTTGTCCTGATGCCATGGGGAGGTCTCGAGGGAACTATAGAGTTAACTTAACGACTATCGTTTGCTTAAAGATATGAGGATCTGAGGAGTTTCACAAGGAACAAATTTTAAAAAATTCACGCACTTGCCTAGGATTGCAAGTGCGTGAAATTCTATCAATTACTGTGCAGCTACGACCCAGATTTTGAACTTTGCAGTTACTTCTGGATGAACTTTAACTTCAGCAGAGTAAACACCGACTTTCTTGATTTCTTCAGAAAGTTTGATGTCTTTTTTGCTGACTTTAACGCCTTCAGCAGCCAAGAGATCTTCGAGTTCAGCAGTTGTTACTGAACCGAAAATTTTCTCATCTTCGCCAACTTGTTTTGTAACAGTGACGGAGATTTTTTCGATGTTCGAAGCAGCTTTTTTCGCTTCGCCAAGGATAAGAGCTTTCTTCTTATCGAGGAGGCGTAGCTGATGATTCAATGCAGTTTGGTTGCCTTCGTTAGCAACAACGCCGAGTCCACGTGGGATCAGGAAGTTACGGGCAAAACCATTCTTAACTTTAACCAAATCACCGATTCGGCCCAAGTTTTCAACATTTTGGCTCAAGATTAATTTCATGGATTATCTCTCCTCAGCTTGACGCTGAGACGCTGCCGCTGCTTTCGCGAGTTCGACTTTACGTTCTTCAACATCTACTTTGTCGGCAATTTTGATGACGAGGTAGCGAAGGATGTTTTCGTCGATGCGAAGGAGACGCTCGCACTCTGCGATGCTCGCAGGAGAACTAGCGGTATCGTAGAACATGTAATGTCCACGGAAGTTCTTGCGAACTGGGAAAGCCATACGCTTCGAACCCCAATCGTCACGTTTGACGAACTCGCCGCCATCACGCTTCAAGATCTCTTCGTAACCAGCAAAAATCTTTTGCTTGTCTGCATCTGGCAAATCAGCTTTAGCCACAACTGTAAATTCATATTCACGTAACAAAATAAAACCTCCCTTTTGGATTGAGCAGCCGTCCCCTTAGAGGAAAGCAAGAGAGCTCATACGCATAAGTAAATAAAGTTTAGCGACTCTGTTGAAAGATACCCTGAATTCTCAGGAGAGTTTCATCCACCATCGCTTTTTCTACGACATTCAGCTCGTCGTCCGAGAAGTTCGCGAGAACCCAGTCCGCGACATCCATCTGAGCTTTATCGCCCGAGGGTTTGCCGACTCCAAGCTTCAAACGAGCAAAGTCTTCCGAGCCAAGCTCAGATATGGTGCTTCGGATTCCGTTATGGCCACCCGCTCCACCGCCCATCCTTGCTTTCACTTTTCCGAAAGGAACGTCGACATCATCATGAAGGACGACTACGTCCTCGCTCTCAAGTTTGAAAAACCGGCAGGCTTGTGCCACTGATTTTCCGCTGAGATTCATGAAAGTCTGCGGTTTTAGGAGAAGGCAATCCTCTCCCAGAAGGCGCATACGTCCGAATTCAGAATCAAATTTCTTTCCCTGCCAACTTACGTTGTTACGGAGAAGAATCTGATCAAGTATCAAAAATCCAGCATTGTGGCGAGTTGTCTTGTACTTGCTTCCTGGATTACCCAGCCCGACAATCAGCTTCAAATCGCCACCGCCCCTTATACGAGAATAAGGTCAACGTGCAGAGCAACGCGCTTAACTGGGTGCAGTTGAAGCTCATGTACTTTTGCTTTGTGTGTTTTGCCAGCGAAGTCGAGGTTAAAGACTTTGCCTTCAGCTGTGTAGGCTTTGTGAAGCCATTTTGGGTCGAGCTGAATGTTTGTGTTACCAGCTTTTGCTAGGATAACGGCTGGAATTTGACCGTCGCGGCGCATTTTGCGAGCTTGGCTTTTTCCACCTGGTTCACGAGCAGTAGCGGCAATCGTAATTAATTCTTGTGACATGTCTTACTCTCCATATATCACCCCTGAATCGAACATGCTGGTCAGGATGATAAGGCAGCAGAGTCTATCTGCGGCTATCAAGGGGTGGATAGTCCACGCATGAGCATAGGGTTATATAGGGAAGTTTTCCGGCTGGCAAGAGGCTTGTGACGCCTCTTTTCCCTCATTTTGGGAAAAAAGGCGTGTCAATTAAACGAAGAGGTTGCTGATAGAACCGGATGAGTGAATACGTCTGATTGCCTTGCTCAAAAGATCGCCAACGCTAAGCTGGGTGATCTTAGAACATTTCTTCGCGGCATCGGAAAGCGGGATAGTGTCCGTGACAACCAGCTCCTTCAGTACCGAGTTTGTGATGCGTTCGATGGCCGGACCGCTTAGTACAGCATGAGTAATGGCAGCACTTACCGATTTTGCGCCATTTTCCATCAGAGCTTCGGCCGTCTTACAGAGAGATCCGCCGGTATCACAGATATCGTCGATGATCAGGCAGTTCTTGCCAGTCACATCACCGATGACGTTCATTACGTCACTTTCATTTGGACGGTCACGACGTTTATCCACGATTGCCAAACCACACTCATAGTATTTGGCCATAGCCCGAGCGCGTTCCACGCCGCCTGCATCCGGAGAGACGATCAGAAGGTCTTCATGATTCTGGAAGTAGGGCCCAAAGATTGGCTTAGAGAAAAGATGGTCAACCGGGATATTGAAGAAGCCCTGGATAGCTGAGGTATGAAGCTCCATTACTAATAGACGATCGATCCCGGACACCGTGAAGAGGTCGGCGATCAATTTGGCCGTAATCGGAGTTCGTGGAGCACTCTTACGCTCCTGTCTGGCATAACCGAAATAGGGGCAAACCAGAGTGATGCGTCTCGCCGAGGCCCGACGACAGGCATCAACCATGACAAGGGCTTCAAGGATATTATCGTTAGCAGGGGAGCAAGTAGGCTGGATAATGAAGACATCTTTACCGCGAACATTGTCTTGAATTTCGACTCGAATTTCACCGTCAGAAAAACGGTCAACCCGTGCAGCGCCGAGAGGCATGTCCAAGTGCTGAGAGATTCTAGCCGCCAGTTCTTTGTTACCATTGCCTGAGAATACAATCATGTCACTGTCCATCGGATGGGGCCCCTTGCAACAAGTTCGTGAAATATCTATTAGCTCTAACTCGAAATGCTTGAATAGGCGACCGAGGAAGACGAAAACTTCAAAAGAAGTGTCTTCCTAGCCAGGCGATGCAATTATGTTCATGGAAATATATAGGGAAGAAAAACAAGGATGGAGTGGCTGGGGCGGAAGGATTCGAACCTTCGAATGCTGGAATCAAAATCCAGAGACTTACCACTTGTCGACGCCCCAGTTAGAATGAAATTGTCATCCTCGATGGGAGCTAAACCTAGCGCAGATATTCACAAGTCGTCAAGTGCATTTGGAATTTTTTTTACGCCCGCGCCGACGGCAAAAGGAGTGTGGCTCCCTGGCCCAGCTTCCATTCGATTCCAGCTTCCTCTGACCAGTCAAGTAACCATACACCACTTAGATCAGTGCTTTCTTTGAGCAGTCGTTCAGAAACCGCGTCCACGACGGTTCTTTGAAAGAAGCGCTTCAATTCGCGACCAGCGAAGGAAGACTTCAGGACATCGTTGATGATGAAGGTTCGCAGGCCTTTGCCAATCTCGATGCGCAGCTGTCTCTGAGCCAGGCGATTGTTCAAGGTAACCAGTTCGCGATTCAGAAGCATATCGTAGTTATCAGCGCCCAAACGGCCAAAGCTTACAATTTCATCGATACGGTTTACCAGTTCCGGACGCATGAAATCGGTCAGCTGCTGCCTCAGGTAACGGTCGCGTTCCCCTGGCTTGACGCCCTGCATGGGAATCTGCGTGTTGGAGGTGAGAATAAAGATGCAGCGTTTAAAATCCGCCTGGCGCCCTTGCCCGTCGCTGAGCCGACCTTCATCCAGGATTTGGAGAAGGAGATCAAGCACACGAGGATGCGCTTTGTCGATTTCGTCGAGGAGCACGAGAGAAAAGGGATGATGTCTCACGGCATCGGTAAGAACTCCGCCAGACTCATAGCCTGCATAACCGGGAGGCGCCCCAATCAATCGGGACACATGATGAGCTTCACCATATTCAGACATATCGATACGAATGAGATTGTCTTCGCGAACAAAAACCCGCTCGGCCACAGCTTTGGCGGTTTCCGTCTTGCCCACCCCTGTTGGCCCGAGGAAGAGGAATACGCCCGATGGTTTATTGGGATCCGTGAGTCCCAGACGAGCGCGCTTTACTGCCCGAGAGACGGCTTCCACTGCTTCTGACTGTCCTGCTACGCGGGTGTTGAGAAAGCCTTCGAGATCTTTCAGACGATCTTTTTCCTCGGCCAAGAGCTGACCCACGGGAATCCCAGTCCATCGGGCGAGGACAAAAGCGATCTCCTGCGCATCAACATGTTGAGCGGAAAAGCCCTGAAAGCGTTCTGATTCGACCAATTTATTTTTGATGAGAGCCATCTTCTCGCTGAGTTTTGGCATTTCATCAAACTGAATACGACCAGCGAGTTCAAAGTTGCCTTGGGTTTTGCTAGCTTCCAGTAGGCTCAAGCGCTCTTCCCAATGCTGCTCGAGCTGCCTGTATTCGGTGAGAGAGGCCTGGTGACT
>SEDW01000976.1 GCA_004193325.1 Pseudomonadota bacterium
GTCGCAGGCAAGGATACCAAGGGCGGGATCGATCTCAATGCGCAGCCCTACCTTTCGCACAACATCATCGGATCCATGCTCATGCGTGTCTACGATGACCTCTATCCTACGGAGAGGATGGTGCGTAAGCACTGGCCTACCTTCCAGGAAATTCCGCTCCTAAGCGCAATCTAAAGTTTAAATCCATACCAACAAAAAAGAGGCGCCCGCAGTGATGCAGGCGCCTCTTCTGTTAGAAGCAATGTCTTAGAAAACAGTATTGGCAAAGTTGTTTGTCTGGATCGGTGCTGCGAGCCCAGGGAGGTAGACCTGGACTTCAGAGGCCTCGATTCTCACACCCGACGTCGTGCCGAGGAGTGGACCAAGAACTGTCTTGGTTTCAGCTTCGGTCTGCTCCACACAGCTCCCGTTGATCAGAGCGCAGGTCTCAAGGTTTGTCTGAGAACTGGCAATCAGGCTAAGGTTGAGAGTGTCATTCCAGTTCTCACTGTCGACCTTGCTATCATCCGCATAGTAGAGCGTGCGAAGCGTCTGCGTGCCGTGAAGCGAAGCGAGCGAGGAAGGGGCAAGCTCCAGGCCACCGAGGTATAGACCTTCCAATAGAGTCCCGGATGGAAGAGTCAGATCGAAGGGACGTTTTGTGCCAGTCGCTCCTTCTGTTCCAAGGTAAAGCTTCTTCAACTGGGGTGCGTCCGCATTAAATGCGCTGAGAGGGTTACTCATCAAATCCAAAGTTGAAAGCTTTTGAAGGCCTGCGAACGAAGGCAGAGAGCTGATGTTGTTATTCGACAGCGATAGAGACTCGAGATTGACGAGTTGCGTTAGGGGCGAAACATCTTCGATCGAGTTGCCCTCGAGCGAAATGCTACGCGCCATGCTTAGAAAAGCCAAGGGACGCACATCGCTAATGCCCGAGTTGCTCAAGTCGATGAAGCGGACACGGTTCGCGTTCTGGCTCAGGCGAGAGCAATCGAGCTCGCGAGGCGACCCACCCGCCTGCTGTTGGATAAGGATCAGCGTTCGGTAGTAAGGCTCTTCAAATTCATTTTTATTGGCGCTCGATGCGTTCGCACAGTACTGCTCAAGTGTTGCAGGAGCGGTAAAGATATCGGTCTGACAGGACTGGGCTGGACAGCTTACATCCGAGAACGGGTTGTCATAAGCTTTGATCACGGCAATATTCTGCGCCTTGAGATCAAGGGCTGAGAGACGGTTGCTCGAGACATCGAGAGTGGTGATTTGAGAAGGAAGAGCGAGATCAGCGATTGACGTCAATTCATTGCCCTGCACACTCAATTCACTCAAACCTACAAGGTCAGCAAAATTAGGGAATGCCGTAGAATCGAAGTTATCGAGAGCCAGAGACTTCAGCCCTTGAAACGATGTCCAGTCGACTTTGCCCTCAAGCTTGCCGTCTTCGGCGCGGAGCTGGCTAAGGGATAGCTTTGAGTTAAAGAAGCCGCTGAGCTTGAGCTGACCCTTGACTTCGCTGGTCGAGAGATCAAGGACAGAGTCATTCGGCAGGAGTCGCGGCTTGATCGTCGA
>SEDW01000977.1 GCA_004193325.1 Pseudomonadota bacterium
AACTCCGGGGTAAGCAAACGAATTTAAACGCGGACTGTCCTTCCTCGGGATGAGTCCTAGGGAAGGAAGAGCGATGAAGGCAATTTCGGATTATCTTAAAGAAATCAGTCAACAGCCAGCAGCGGATCAAGTCCTAGCGAAACACTCGTACACTGGCCTCTCAGACGAAGACAAAGCTCACTACATCAAGCTCGGACGTAAGCACTACGCGGGTAAAGTGAGAGAGCTCATTGGTAATGGCGATGAACTCCTCATCTTCCACAGCGACCGTCTTTCAGCCTTTGACCGTTACGTTGGAATGGTTCCCTACAAAGGCGTAATCCTCGCCGATCTCTCCGAGTTCTGGCTCAAGGCCGCGAAAAAAGTTGTTCCCACCCATTTCATCGATCGTCCATCCGAGCGCGTGCTCCGTTGCAAGGCTTGCGAGCCTTTCAAGGTTGAAGTCATCGTGCGCGGCTATATGGCCGGAAGCATGGCGCGTGCCTATGCTAAGGGCGTTCGTGAATTCTGCGGAGCCAAGCTTGGCGAAGGACTCAAAGAGTTCCGCCCACTCCCAGAAGCTATTATCACCCCGACGACCAAAGCCGCTGCCTATGAGCATGATGAAGACATCAGCCCAGAGGAATTGATCAAGCGCGGAACCGTGAGCGCTGCCGACTGGAAAGAGATTTCTACGATGGCCTTGAAACTCTTTGCTTTCGGCCAGGAAGTTTATGCGGAAAAGGGCTGGATCCTCGTCGATACCAAATATGAATTCGGTCGCGACAGCTCGGGTCAGATCTGTGTGATCGATGAGATCCACACACCGGATAGCTCGCGTCTATGGGTTCGCGACGGTTATGAAGAGCGCGTGTCGAAGGGTGAAGCGCCGGCGATGCTCGATAAGGAAACGGTTCGTCGCTACCTCCTCTCGCAGAACTTTAGCGGTCAAGGAGATGTTCCAAAAGTTCCTGTGCAAAACATTGTAGAGCTTGCAGAAACTTACCTAGTCGTTGCAGAAAAGCTCCGCGGAGAAAAAGTTTTGACTGCCGGTCCTGATGCGAAGATTCCACTTTTTGACTAATCGATAAGAAATAGATATTGCTAAGAGGAGGTCTTTTAAGGCCTCCTCTTTTTATTGGAAAATTTCTTCGTGGGGAGCAGCCATGCGTGAACTCAGCGGCAAGTTAATTTGGTTAACAGGTGCTTCGTCGGGCATTGGTGAGGCTTTGGCCTATGAGCTCGCAAAGAAGGGCGCAAAGCTTATTCTGTCGGCAAGAAACACGAGCGAATTGAATCGTGTGCGATCATCTTGTACGGCACCGGAAACGCATCATGTGGTGCCGCTCGATCTGGAGCAGTACTTGGGGCTTGAAGGTCTCGCGAACGAGATCTGGGCGCATCACGGAAAGATCGATATGCTGATAAATAATGCGGGTGTCTCGCAGCGATATCTGGCTCTGGAATCGTCGATCGGTTTGGACGAGAAGATCATGGCAGTGAATTTCTTTGGAACGGTGGCGCTGACGCGGCCGCTCTTGAGGAAGATGGTTGCGCGTGGGG
>SEDW01000978.1 GCA_004193325.1 Pseudomonadota bacterium
TCACTGTCCTCGCAATCGCCCAAAAGCTTTCTAAAAGAAGAGTCATCGCTCGGCAGATAGGAGGCAAAGACAGTTTTTAAAAGCGTCTTGTCCTTTTTCCTCTCGACGACGAGGCTGATCGTTTCACGGCTCTGCGGTTGAGGAATGTTGCCGATGGATTTACGGCGGAGAGTTAAGATCCTTCTCTCTTCGGTCCCAAGCTGAGAGCAACTGCTTTCGCCAGGGAATGTCCAGTCGCTCTCGGAAAATTGGAAAATATCAGATTGTGCCGTTAAGACATTCTTAATGCTTTGATTGAGATCATCTGTATCTTTGCAAATCTCAATGTTCGCATTGTTGAGGGTCTTGAGGGATCCAGACCTATCATTCCAATCGAGGGATGGCGTGCTGGTTGAGTCATGAGCTAAAGCTGTCAAACCTTGCTCGGCTCTGGCTTTGGCAGCCGGATCGGCTTTATAGATACGGGGATAACTTGGACAATTTTTACTGTTATTGCTGCTGACGTTGCTGCGCGTGCCGCTGCCGGTATTCGTCGTTTTGCAGGCAGTGGCAGACAAGACTGTGAGGAAAGTGAGGGCCATGGCTGTTGGCACGATAGGATGTCGCCACATATGAATCCTTATTCCGCTGTGAGTTGATTTGCTTCCCACGATACTAATGGATAGCGAGGCTATAGAGAAGTTCCGAAAACGTAAAAAAACCCGACTTTTGAAGAAGTCGGGTTCTCGGTTTATCAATCGTTCAGCTGATTAAAGTGCAGTCTATTAGTAGGAAATGCTATAAACCTGCTGTTGACGGACATCGACAGCTGGGAGAAGCACCGAAAGCTTCTTCTGCTTTTTATTCCAGCGTGCCGTGCCAGGCTTCAGGCTGGCAGCATCCGTTTCATCAGAGTGCTCGATGTTGATTGTCTGACCGTTTGCGCTGAAGTCTTTCGGAGTCTCTTCCATGCGAAGTTCCAGGCCGTAGGACCGCTCTGCAGGCATGCCTGTATAGGCGCCCTTCGATGCTCCTACCGTAACTTGAACAACATGATCCTTTCGCTCCACCTGAATGAGGGTCGTAGCGCTATTGCCACTCTCTTTTTTATAATCATTCGACTTCCCATCATCATCGTAAAGCTCATATTGGGACTTTTCTTCGCTGGGATAAATTTCGAAGATGCGGGTCTTTGACCAAAGGGGATTGGTAACCGATCCGGAGATGGGAGCCTTCGGTATGATGGCTCCTTTTCTCGCGAAGAGCGGCATCTTCTCCAGTGGGGTATTAAAGTTTCGGAGCCACTGGCCACCTGGGTAGAATTTTCCATCGTGAAGATCGACCCAAGAGCCTTCGGGCAGGTAGATGTCCCTCCGAGTTGCGGGTTCGTTATTGGTACCCGTAAGAACAGGTGCGACCAAGATTGATGGGCCTAATAAAAACTGCGAACCAAGATCGTGGACATTTTTATCGTTCGGCCAGACGAGAGGCAAAGCGCGAACGATAGGCATTCCCGTATCAAAGGCTTCGCGAGCATGCGTGTAAATGTAAGGAATCAAACT
>SEDW01000979.1 GCA_004193325.1 Pseudomonadota bacterium
CTACACGTGGCTCCCAACGGTCAGATCTTTGCTTCCGGAGCCAACCAGGCGACAGGGTATATCAATCCCGAAAACGCAAAATGGACTTCAGTCGCTGATACGAATGCAGGATTTCGCGGGGCCTACATGGGCACTTCCATCATGTACGAAGCGGGCAAAGTCCTCCTGACCGCAGGCCTGCCGGCCACTGCTGCAACGGAAACGATTGATCTGAACGGCAGCAAACAGTGGACGAATGTAAATCCCATGTTCACCCCACGTCGAGAGCCAACCGGCACCCTACTCGCCGATGGTTCGGTCTTTATCACCGGCGGCAATGAAAACAGCTCCAATCTCGATGCCTCGGCAGCTTTTGGGTCGGAGATCTGGAGTCCTGTGACCCGGGCCTGGACCAAGGCTGATCATAGCCGCATTCCCCGCCTCTATCACTCCTCCGCGGTGCTTCTCGCCGATGGCCGCGTGATAAGTATGGGCAGTGGCTTTGGAGCCGGTGTGATTCCTCACAAAAATTATCAGCTCTACTCACCGCCCTATCTCTTTCGAGGGGATCGCCCACAAATCACAGCGGCCCCGACAAAAATAGGCTTTAACCAGACCTTCAAAGTCTCGAGCCCGAACGCGGCAGCCATCGCCAAAGTGCATTTGATTCGCCTCTCGGCCGACACTCATGCCTTTAATTTTGCGCAAAGTTTTTCTTCGCTGAATTTCTCCAAGGCCGGCAATGAGCTTTCGATCAGCTCGCCCGCCAACGGGAATACGGCGACTCCAGGCCCCTACATGCTCTTTCTCGTGAACGAGGCCGGCATTCCATCCATCGCCTCAATGCTTATCCTCAACTAGGCTTAAGGAAAATATTTTATGATGTTTAAAATACTGCCCGTCCTTGCCCTTTTTGCCTTTTCCCTCTCCTGCAAAGCGGTACGCTCAGGAAAAAACGATCACGGCAATCCCAGTACGAATTCGCCGATCGTGGAGTCCGGCGACAGCAATACAGCTGCAGAGCCGCCTCGCGTGGTACCGACGACCGAAAATCCGGTAATTCCGGGCGGCGCGAATCCAGTCGGTGTACCCGAAGGTCTCGGCGGCCGAATCGTGAATATTCCAGAGCCCACTCCTCCTCTTCCCATTCCAGGTCTCGCCAAACCTGAGGGCGTAAAAGTTTTCACGCTTCGTTCGCTGCCGATTGAACTGAATGGTTTGACAGCCACTCAGTATCGGATCGATCTCAATGCGAAGACTGTAAAACTCGACAAGGTCAATGGCGATGGCTGGAAAGAAACAAATGCTTATAGCTTGAGCGATGATCAGCTGCAGAAGATTCAGGCTCTCGTCACGGGCCTTAGAGTGGGAAGCTATCCGACCTGCAATCCCTGCAAGCGAGAAGGACTGACGATCCTGATGGAAGCGGATGAAAATAATATGAAAGCCATTTCTTATGGAATGAGCGAAGCATGTACTTGTGGCGGTAATGACGAAAGAAAATCGATCGTCTCGTTTGCAAGCCTCAAACACATGACAGAAATTTTGAATAAATAA
>SEDW01000980.1 GCA_004193325.1 Pseudomonadota bacterium
CTTGAAGGGTATAGCTCTGAGACCAGCCCGATATGCTCCCGGCCGATAGCCTTGATCCATCCTCATAGATCCATTCCATTCCCTTAAGCTTGGTCAATCCATAGAGGTAGACCGTGCTCAATCTTGATTTGAGATTCAGCCGCTCCTCACTGTCGAAGTAATCTCCTTTGAGACCACCGAACTCCTCTCCCTTGTCGTAGAGCCGGGGTTCATTGGGAGCCGGTTGAACCAGCGCTCCGCTTGCACTCGGCTCAAGAGGCACTATCTCGAGACCCTGAGTGCCCTGCGCAATGGTTCCAACGAAGGCTAGGACTTCGGCGGTTGATTGCTCTTCGTGCGGCACGTGCCAGAGCTCCAGCGTGGCTTTCCTTCGGCTTAGATTCACAAGGCCATAGCCGTGACGGGTGCCTTCGAAATAGCGGATGTGAGGATTTTCTTTTTTGATCAAAGGAAGGGCAAGCTTACTGCCCCATTTTGCGAGGAAAGATCCCAGAGACTCGTCAAGATTGCCTCGGGTGACACTCGTCGGAAGAAATTCCACCGCCACAGGTTTTTGTTCCCATTCAAGATCGGCCGCAAAGGAAATATGAAGGTCGCCGGTCAGGACGAGATTACTTGCATGATTGGTCTTCTGCAAAAGCGAAGAGACCCTTTGTCGCTCGGCGTCGTAGCTTGCCCAGGACTTTTTGATGAGCGGAATCTTTAGAAGATCCAGCCTTGCCATGAGGACCTGATTTACAAGGATATTATAGTCTGCGCCTGATGATTCAAGTCGTTGACTGAGCCACCGAAATTGTTCTTCGCCAAGCATCGATGGTTCGTCACTGCCCTCAATCTTCGCGTTCGCATCTCTCCCTATGTGCCTCGTGTCCAAGAGCATGATTCGAGCCAGTGAACCAAAGTCCAAACTTCGATAGATAACGTTAGGGTCGACAGGATTCGGCGCGCGTATCGGCGTCCATTCGTGAAAGGCCTGAATCGCCTCTGAACGCGTGGCAAGAGTCCAGATATCATGATTGTCCCAGACAATAGCCCAAGGGTGCTGCTGATGCGCTCGCCTCAGAAAGGGATCTTTTCGATAGTAACGAAATCTACGGCGGTGGCTCGTGAGATCATGGAGGGTCTCTGAGTCGAGCGGATCATGAGGCATGTTTCGCAGCTCATTCTTATCCACAAGATCGTAGATATAGTCCCCGCAGTGAATGAGCAGATCAAGATCGTCACGCTCCGCGATACATTGGTAGGCATTCATATAGCCCGACCAGATACTCGAGCAGGAGACGAGAGCGAGACGTAAATGATCGTCGTTTTGTGCGGCCGTCTTGGTTCGCCCCACCATGGACCAGACGCCTTTGGCATAAAAGCGGTAGTAGTAGGTCGTGCCTGAGCTAGGTAGCAAGGCATCGATCTTTACAGTGTGATCGTTCCATGCGCTGGCGAAGGTATTACCTTCGGCAATTACGACTTCGAAGTCGGGATCAAAGGCGACTTGCCAAACAACATCTTCCCGCGGTTCCTCGGTTCCGATGTGAGTATGCCACACCGTAGGCGAAGACTGAGGCAAGCTGTTCGAGTTCGATCCTCGTCTTTGAAGCTGTGATCCGCGTAGAGGCGTTGAGCCAGGGCACTCGGGTGAAAAAGGTCGATAAAAGACCAGCTCCCAAACCGAAGAAATGACGACGCGATAGTGTCATAGTCCTAGCCTCTTGCTAAGAATTATTTTGAACAAAAGGTGTTTCTAAAACCAACACTAACCCTATGAAATGGAAAAAGCGAGCGGCTCCGAGAGGAGCGACTCGCTTTTCATAGGTAAATCATTGAAGCCTGTTATCGAGCTTTCCGACCGGACTGATCATCCTGCTTGAAAGGATCACCCAGTCTAGAAAGACCTTCGAGCCAAACGGCATTATGCAGTTCATCGCCTTTAACAATCTCTGCACCAAAGAAAGTCTCTGAGACATCTCGACCATTTTCGCTTACGCGCTTTTCAACTTTTCTCCTTACAACGACAGTGATATGAATGGGCCGGGAGAAGACCACGCTTGTGAGATCGACTGTCAATTGCAGGATGTCACCGATCTGGTAGGGAATGAATCCATTCCCGCGGTAAGAAATGCCAACACCGGATGCTGAGACATTAGCGAGATTAAACCAAAAGCAGGTAAGGCGCGAACGAGCGTTCTTCACGATTACAGCCAAAGGCTGATCGATCTGAAATCGCTGTAAACGCGCGGT
>SEDW01000981.1 GCA_004193325.1 Pseudomonadota bacterium
GGCAAGTCACTTGATCTGCCGGAAGTCTGTTTTCGATCTGTGGAAAAGCCTGACGAAGAAGGTTATTTCTTTCACATCATTCGTGAGGCCAAGCGATCGGATGAGGGCCAGATCGAGGGTGTGTTGACCTTTGCGCTCAATATCAGCGACCAGGTAAAGGCAAGACGCTCGCTCGAGAGCCAGCAGGAGTGGCTGGAGGCAATTCTAAATCGTATGCCGGTTGGTCTTGTGATGGTGGAAAAGGGAACAGGTTTTCTCATCATGGTCAACGAAGCGGCCAATCGGATGATGGGACGGGAGCTGCCGTTAAAGGGCTCCGAAGCACTTTATGAAAGTCTGGTTGAGCTCATTGATTCCGAAGGTCGCCGACTAAGTTTTGATGAATTTCCCTCGACCCGAGCAGCTCGTGGCGAGACCATTCGTGACGAGATCATTCAATGGCGAACCGAAGAGGGAAATTACTATATCTCCGTCAGTGCCCATCCTCTGCCTCCTATCTTCGGGCACCCCGATGCGGTGATCGTCGCACTCAATGATGTGACTGCCTCCAAGCTTGCCGAAATTGAAGCGAAGCAGAGCCGCAGTGCAGCAGAGCGCAGCGAATCGCAGTTGATTTTAGCCGTGGAGGCCTCTCAACTCGGCTTTTGGGAATACGACCTCATCACGCAAAACGTGGAGTGGAGCGAAACTTACAGAAAACAGTTCGACTTTCCGGAAGGTCAGTATTCCGGCAAACAAAGTGAAACGATGGCTCGCATTCATCCCGACGATCGGATCAGCGTCGGCGAGAACGTGCAGCTTTGTTTGGACACAGGAAAACCGTTTTTGTCCGTCTATCGCATTATTTCCCGCAGTGGTCGCATCACCTGGATCGAGGGCCGTGGCCGTTTTATTTACGATGACATCGGCCGGATCGTCAAATTCAACGGAACGTGTCTGGACGTGACCGAAAGCCGTAAGGTGCAGGACGAACTTCGTCAGGCCAAAGAGCTAGCGGAGAAGGGGAGTGAAGCTAAATCCGCTTTTCTTGCCAATATGAGCCATGAGATTCGAACGCCGTTGACGGCAATAATGGGCTATACCGACCTCTTAAAAGAAGACGGCCTTACAAGCGCCGAGCGGGAGGGCTTTGTCAATGTGATCAACCGCAACGGAAAAGCTCTGACCCGTCTGATCGAGGACATTCTTGACTTGTCCAAAGTCGAAGCTGGGAAACTCGTGACTGAAAACAATCATTTTTCGCTGCGGGTTCTGCTCTCGGATGTGACTTTTATATTTGCGGACCTCGCGTCGAGGAAAGGCATTCATTTCATCACTGATATTGCTGAATACACGCCTGACTTTCTCATTACGGATTCAGTCCGGCTCAGACAGATCCTTATCAATATCATCGGCAACGCGATCAAATTCACGGCATCCGGCTATGTTAAGGTCAAGGTGAGGGTCGAACCTCAGAATTACGAGGATGATCACATCCTCCTGATCGAGGTGGAAGACAGTGGAATTGGTTTGAGTGCCGAAGAAATCAACCGCC
>SEDW01000982.1 GCA_004193325.1 Pseudomonadota bacterium
CCGTTTATGCATAACAATGCTCTCGGTCCTGAGTTCTGCACTCCGAACAACAAGCAGGAATGGGCCTGCGTCGACCGTGATCCGAGCGTTGAAGCTCGCATCGCACGCTACGAAGCCTCAATGCGCGACATGCTTTATCCCGAAGAGCGTATCCCAAAGATCACTCGGACGACCGAAAACATCGGCCTCACCTTGAAATTTCCTTTGACTCAGATTCAGGTGCCAACGCCCATTACGCTCAATCTACCGAAGGGAACGCCTGTCGCACTGCTCGGAAGCCTTGACCTCCCGCGCTTCGCTAACGATCAGATAAACGGTCTCAAAGACAAGCTCGAAGGAAAGAATGTCATTGAAGCCACCAAGATTCTCACCGAACATGTGAAAGGTCTACTGGCCACCAAAGAAAAACTCATCGAAAACCTGAGTCAGTACACAAACTGTCAGGACCTGGTCGAAAACAAGGGCCACACCTTCGGCGCCGAACTCAGCGATGCGGAAAAAACCGCACTCATCCAGTACATGAAAAACTTTTAAATGAGGAATCTATCTGTGAAATTTTTAAATCTGATTCTTCTTACCTTTATTCTCTTCTCCTCCGGCTTATCACTGGCAGAAGAATTGCGCTTTGATGATCTCTTCGTCCTATCCGAAGCAGAACGATCGGCCTACACCGTCGACAGCATCAAAAAGCTCGATCAGGAAAGCCTCGATATCCTCTATGCCCAGCTCGAAGCTGGTGCTTTGCCGAACGCGGATTATAGCGGCACGGTAATATTCGACAGCAGCGAGAGCAATGAGATCGAACGCATCCTGGCCATCATCTCACCGACAGGGTTCCTTGAGACTCTGATCAAGAAATTGGGCGTCTCGCTTTGGAAGAAAAAGATCTTCGATGCCGCGAATCGCTCCATGACGAACCGCATTCTTCTCCTCAAACAGTATCCCGCGCACATGTACTGCGGGATTAGTCTGGTCGATACGCGTCGCGAGTCCATCATTCTCGATTATAATTTTGCAGACAGCTTGCCAAGCTACGTTCCCCTAGTGGACTGGGCCATGGGCCGCACGGGGCTGGCCGTACGCGACGAGATCCGCATGGTTCGGCCCGGTCTTTATCTCGGACGAGCCTACCTCAGGGGAACCTTCGCTTTGAACTTTGTTCTCGAGCAAAAGGGTTTTAAAGAGACCAAGGACTCCTGGACCAACTTTTGTACCAACGATTAAAACATCTCATGGGAACGTACGCCGTTCTCATTCGTCAGAGGCGTTCCGATGCATAGATATTGCCTGCAAAGCTTCATGATCCTGGCCTTCGGACTCGCGGCTTGTGGTCAGTCCACGCCCTCGGGGCTCAAGATCGAGACGCCGTCGAACGTCACTCAACTCGAAGGCGATCTCCCAAACCGCGGCCGTTCCCTCTTCGATGCAATCACAATCTCGCAGAATCCAGCAGGGTTCTACGAGCAGGTTATCCCCTTTCCGTTTACTAAACTAAGGGCTCACATCGAGGCCCAGACCCTCACGCCCGCATT
>SEDW01000983.1 GCA_004193325.1 Pseudomonadota bacterium
GGCGTATTGCGAAACCCTTGGGTATTCGAAGAGATTCGCTCAGGTGAAGCCGTTAAGATCGAACTCTTCACTTTTCTCAATGCCCTCTTCTGTTATGCTCTTCTCCAGGATCTTTGGCAAAATCACCCGATGAAACTCATCGCCCGCGTTGCCAACGGCCGAATAGGAAGTCCTTGCCGCAATGATTTTGCTGCCTGGGAAAAGTTAACGGTCGAACTCACGAGCCTCGTCTTCGGAGTGCCGTTCCTTTTGACCCGAGGTCTTAAGCTTCCCGTCGCCAATCTGAGTCCCGTCGCCTTCAGTCGTTTGAAAATTCTCTGGTCCTACCTCCGATCAGGACTCCCCGAATGTTTTGGAGCTCCGGCACTCACGAGGGCAAAGGATTACGGACAATTCTTTGAAAAGATTCTGAAGGCCGCAGAAGATCTTGAGGAGGAGCGCTTTGCGGTCACTCATAATCCAGATTGGGATCAGCATTTTGCGGGCGCCCGTGGCTAGGTGAAGCGATGCGAGGCTAGGCTAGGCGAAAGAACAAGGATGAGGCCAATACATGTCGGATGATGTTGATAAAAGTCTCAGAGGTCTTAAAGGCGATGCGGTCAAGGCTCAGATCTACTCGAGCCCCGATGAGCTCAGGGCATTGATTCAGGCGATTGGTGGTCCTCGGACGGCCGCGAGCATTCGCAAGGCGATGAAGACCTATTCCAGGGATAGAATTCCCTTCCTGTTCAGCAGCCTTGACCCCCAGCTGGTGGTAAACGTGATGGATAACGATGTCGATCCTCTCATTGCAGAAATTCTGGCGCAAAAAAAGGCCGGGAAATCCCGGCCCTAATTCTTCTCGATAGGTCTGGATCCGCCTTAGGCGAGATTGCTGGGCTTCGCCGTCTCGGCACTCAGCGAGGCGATGAGATCGACCAGCTTTTTGGGATCGAAAGGTTTCGCCAGATGTTCGTTACAGCCCGATGCAATGATCTTATCGTGTTCCTCACGCATGGCATGAGCACTCAGACCAATGATCGGTTTTGAATAAGCGTTGGCCCGCAGGGTTCGGGTTGCCTGGTAGCCATCGCAGATCGGCATTTGAATATCCATAAGGATAATGTCGTATTCTTTCGACTCCGCACATTCAATGGCCTGCTTCCCGTTATCCGCAAAATCCAGCTCAGCGCCTTGCCGCTGGAGGATCTGACGAATGAGCAACTGCGTGTCCACAGCATCCTCTGCAACAAGAATCCGAAGACCTTTAAGGCGACCTAAGACCGGCTGAGGTTTCCCATTGAGTTCAAGTTTCTTCGGCTGGGGATTTTGAGCCTTTTCTGCTCCCGACTGAACAAAGATCGGCAATTCAATCTTGAAGGTGCTGCCTGACTGCGGCTTACTTGCAACGAGGGTGACATTGCCCCCGAGAAGCTGCGCGAGTTTTCTTGAGAGAGCCAGGCCGAGACCTGTGCCCCCATATTTGCGACTCGTGGAGGTATCGGCCTGAACGAAAGGCTGAAAGAGATAGGACGCATTTTGAGAACTGAT
>SEDW01000984.1 GCA_004193325.1 Pseudomonadota bacterium
CCCGTAGTGAAAAAGATTGATACAACCGCTGGTGAATATCCTTCACCCTCGAATTATCTTTACATGACTTACGGCGGTAGCTTCAGCGATCCACTCCCTGAAGACAACAAAGTCTTCTCGGCAGTGGTTCTCGGCGGCGGCTCTTACCGCATCGGAACGTCGGTGGAATTTGACTGGTGCGCCGTGAGTTGTTCGAAGAAACTTCAGGAATCGGGCTGGCGAAGCATTATCGTTAACTGTAACCCCGAAACTGTCTCGACCGACTACAACAGCAGCGATCGCCTCTACTTCGAAGAACTCTCAGTCGAACGCATCATGGATATTACCGACATCGAAAGACCAGTCGGCATTATCTGTTCGATGGGCGGCCAGTTGCCGAACCGTCTGGCGAAGCCGCTGTCGGAAGCTGGGCTTAAACTTCTTGGCCACCGAGCGGATTCAATCGATACGGCCGAAGACCGCGCGAAGTTTTCAGCCCTTCTCGATGAACTCGAAATCGGTCAGCCGCGCTGGGTGGCTGCTACGGGCAAAGAAGAAATCAAACGGTTCATCGACGATGTTGGCTTTCCCGTGTTGATCAGACCGAGCTATGTCCTCTCTGGTGCCGCGATGAGCGTCGCCTATGATGATGAATCGCTTCAATATTGCCTCACGCAGGCGAGTGACATTTCTCCTGATCACCCCGTGGTGATTTCGGAATTTATCGTCGGCGCTCGTGAGATCGAACTCGATGGTGTGGCTAAGAACGGTGAGATCCTCACAGCGATCGTCAGTGAGCACATCGAAAACGCTGGCGTGCACTCCGGTGACGCCACCCTTGTTGTACCTGCCCAAAGACTTTATGTGGAAACGGTCCGCCGCGTGAAGCGTGCAGGCCGTGCGATCGCTCAGGGTCTTAACCTGAACGGACCCTTCAACATGCAGTTCCTTGCCAAGGAAAACGAGATCAAGGTGATCGAATGTAACGCGCGTGCCGCCCGTTCTTTCCCCTTCGTTTCGAAAGCCGTGGGCCTAAACCTCGCCGATGTCGCAACTGATGTCATGATCGGTGTGAAACCCAATCTCTCGCGCTTCAATGAAGATGAGCTGCCCTACGTCGGTGTAAAAGCCGCTATGTTCAGCTTCAAGCGTTTGGGTGGCGCTGACCCTATCCTTGGGGTGGAGATGGCCTCTACGGGCGAAGTGGGCTGCATTGGTGAGAACGTGGACCAGGCTCTTCTCCTGGCGATGGAAGCCTCTGGCGTCTTCGCTCCGAAGAAAGGTGTCCTTGTCAGCTCCGGGTCGGAAAAGGAAAAGCTCCGCTTCCTCCCTGCTGCAAGGACTCTGGTAGCTCTGAATATTCCTCTCTTTGGAACTCCTGGAACTGCGGCCTACCTTCAGGAGCATGGGATTCCTGTGACTTCGCTGGCTTGGCCGGAAGAGGACAAGTTCGACGTTATCAAAGCCGTGAAAGAGGGATTGGTCGACTTCGTGATCAACATTCCCAAGGACACCCAGAGAAAAGAACTCACCCGCGGCTCGCTGGTTCG
>SEDW01000148.1 GCA_004193325.1 Pseudomonadota bacterium
CTCACATCATGCTTAACCTGCTCAACATTGGAACGCACAGTTTCAGAAATGCGATCCACACGATTGCTAACGCTGTCTTCAATACGGCGAATCGAATCTGAGAGTTTGTGAGCGCTGGAAGACTTAGTCTCGTTCTCTTCTTCCCAAGTCGATTCTGTTGCGTAGAGCATACCATCGTCGACCGCACGAGCGACCACTGTCACTTCCAATACCCCATCAACCGGCAAGGCCCCGGTCTGTAGGAAATCATCAGGATTCTCACGACGAAAGGCGTCGCCAGGAGCAGTGGAAAGCAAAGAACCCACTTCTTTGGTGAACTCACCTTTTTCGGCTCCATTATTTCGAATATCGCTGTCTCTTTCGTTTGATTTCATAACCATGTCCGTCTCCTCTATGGTTCTTTTCCCCAAGCGGATGGATTGCCTGAGATTCCTCGAAATCCTGCCACGAAGGGCCAATCAGAGATAGTTTTCCTTACCATCGAGTTCTATTTAGATCAAACATGTCAGGTACATAAGTCTATTTCTCAATTTTTCGAAGAAAGCTCCGATAAGCCTTTGGGTACTCGCAATCCGAAATCACTACAGTTCGCGGAGCTGACATGCCTTTCAAAATTCAAAGCTTCTGTCCTCTGCTCTTTGGAACTCTGTTCGGGATGAGTTTAGCCTGCAGTCCAGCCGTTCCCAGACCAGTCTTCAAAGGCTCGGCGAACAGCGTGCCGGCCACCTGCGAAGGCAGCAAATGCCCAACTAAGGATGACGATCCTGAGGAGGAAACTCCCGCAGCGGATGATGAGACTGACCCAGTCGTCGTGTCTGATCCAGACAAAGATCCGGACACCGTAAAACCACCTGTTTCCAACCTACCTGCAACTTTTACTCCCGCGGTCACTAGCCTGACCGTGAGTAATGAAGCGGGTTCCGCCCTACTCAAAGGCGATAGCGCGACAATCAAACTCACTTTCAAAAACGCCGGGAGCAAAGAGGGGAGCATCAAGGTCAGCCCAATTCTAACGAGCAAAAGATTCTCAGACTTTAAGAACGTTAGACTTCCCACGGTGGATTTGAAGGTCCTTGGCGGTGAAACCAAGGTCGCAAGCCTTATCATTCCCACGTTTTTTAAAGATGTTTCGAATAATAAAGAATTTGCGTTAAATCGCGGCAGTTATAGTCTCGCATTCGACATCGAGCCTGAAGGTGGCACTAAAAAAACCGAATCGGCACTGACCGGCAGAGATTTCGAAGTCGGCAAAAGCAATGTCGTCTTCACAGCTGTCTTTTGGGAACAGGCATATTTCGACAAAACCAAATATACGGGTGGCGTTGAGAAATACCTTGCCGAGACATTCACCCGCAAAGGTGAAATTCTCACGCCGACACAGACGGACGGCTCCACAGGTAACTTCAAATCATTCCCAAAGGGCTTTGATGAGATGATGGCCGTAAAAACCGTCTTCAAAACATTCGATGGCTTCAGTCTTGATACCAAGGCCGATTTTAGCGGCACAGGAATTCTGCACCAGGTGGAGGCCTTTGGCAAAAAGCGTCTCGGCCTACTCAAGGATTTCCAGGGCACTGGTTGCGATCGCCTGACCCACGAAGATAACCACGGCTTCGATATGGCTATCGGTATGTCTCACGAAGGTTTCGGCGGCATTGCCTGGGTCTGTGGTAACACTCAGGCCAGTGGCGTCTTCGATGGTGACCCTTCGATCGGCCGCTCGCAGATGGTTCTCATCCACGAAACCGGTCACAACTTTGGTGCCCCTCACTGTGACCCTATCCAGGGATTTATCATGTGTTCCGGAGAAAAGCATGAGCACTACGCTCAGTCAGGTCAATTCGTTTGGCACTCAAATTCAATCCGCGACATGCAAAAGAAGGAACAGGGAAGCATTACGAATAACTACCTGAACCTCACAGCTTTCCCGAGCGAGAGCGTGTCTGAGCCAGTCCTCGCCGTTTGTGATGGTACGCACTGAGAGCGTCTGACAGAACCCGTACCAACGCAAAAAGCCCTTTCCATTTGGAAAGGGCTTTTGCTTTAAGTCTCACGGCTTAGGCCGCAGCGACATCGACGATGTAACAGTCACGGCCTTCTTCTTTAGCTTGATAAAGAAGAACATCGGCACGCTTGATCCAGTTGTCGGTTTTCTCAAAGGAACGGGAGCCGGCAATCCCGATCGAAACGGTGATACGGAGCGAAACGCTGCCGAAGGTCATTGTCGTTTTTCTAAGGAGTGCGACGAAGCGTTGAGCCTTCTCGCTCGCTTCCTTCAAATCACAATCACTCATAATCACAACAAATTCTTCGCCGCCGTAACGGGCCACGAAATCGGTTCGTGATGGAAAGTTTTGTACGATGAGTTTGGCGAAGTGCTGAAGGACCTTATCGCCGATAGGATGGCCGTAGGTGTCATTCACATGCTTAAAATGATCGATGTCGAAGAGAAGGAGGCAGGATGTGCGGCCGCTCAGTTGTGCGATCTGCAGAGTCTTCGCGATCTCGCTGTCAAAGGCTTTGCGGTTATAGACCTGAGTCAGGCCATCGAGCTTCAATTCGGTTTGAGTCAGATAGAGTTCGTTCTGCAGGCGTGAGAGCTGGCGCTGATAGTTAGTCTGTGTTTCATTCGCCAGACGTTTACGCTCCTGACTCATGCTGCTTTGTAGAACAACCCAGTCTTTGACTGCCAGTTTCAACTGAAGAAGATCGTCACTGTCGAGTGCGCGAACCATCTTGTCTCTGAGACCATCGAGCTGCTCGGATTCTTTATTCATGACCGACATCTGATCCATGACCTGGTTCAAGCTCGACCAGAGCAGGGATCTCAGTCCAAGAATGTATTGATTGAGATGAAGAGTCTCCTGGCTACGTGCCTGCTCAAAGGTCGACTGGAGCTTTTCAAAAGCAACTCTCAGATCGACCGCAGTCTTCGCCTGAATCACTGTATCAACGAGCGCCTGAATGCTAATCGCTGGTAACGTGCGGAGGTCAACCTTGTTTGTGCTTAAAATTTCACTGACACGACGGTTGAAGTTACCCCAAAGACCGGCTGTTTCCGATTGGAGTTCCGCAGTTTTAGCATCGTCCGAAACGTTCGATTTTTTCCCAAACATGACTTTCTCCATGGCCCAAGCGGGTTTATCGGTCGAAGGGAGGTGCCTATTGAGATGATTTATATGGAAGGATTGATTCGCCTCGGTTGGTCTCTGGGCTCAAACAATTACAGCTTAGATTCCGACCTGTTGCAGGAAAAGCATTTTCACCTTGATCTTTGGGAGGGCAAAGCTGAGATTCGGCAGCTAATCTTACTCATAGGTGACTGCTTCATGACAGAATGCCGACTCAATCGATGTGATACGAAGCTTTGTGAAGCCATGTGTTGCTACGACGGCGCCTACTTCATGAACGATGAGGAAGAGGCTGCGATTCGACTCGTGGTTAAGAGTTTCCCCCGCTCGTTTCCACATCTTCCCGAGACCTACGTAGTGGACGGTTATTGGGAGGGGGAATTTTATGGTCGAAAGACCGCGACCCGCCCTCATACCTATCTCAATCCTCAGTACCCTTCCCATTTCAATCAAAGCCGCTGTGTATTCGCTGCCGCCAACGGTTATTGCGGACTCGAGACAGTTGCCCGCGAGCAAGGCCTGCATCCCTGGGCTTATAAGCCTTCGACCTGCTGGATTCATCCGGCCGAAGACGCTGGGGATGAACTGCTTCCGCCGCCTCTGCCGGAGGACGATGGATTCAACTTAGGCCCCCATTATCCGGGTTATAGTTCTGTCACATCCTGCGGCCGCTTTGATGCGAATGGCGAGCCTTGGAATGAAGCCCTCGCATCAGAAATTGCCTATTATGAAACAGTCAAGGATCTTCCTAATTACGGCAAGACCCCTGAGCAGATTCAGACGATAATCGATTCAGTCAAACTTGCTTGCAAAGGTTGATCGAGTTGCCCACCCTTTTAGGAAAAGCGATTTCTGGCTTCAAATCGACTTTTTAGAAGCCTATGGTCAAAATTCTTTCGAATTAAAGTTCAAATCGAGCACGAATGGACTTTAGCGGGGAGAATCTTACGCTTCGGCATTATAGTCCTAACCCATTGAAACAGATAATATTTTCGCGTAACAAATACTCGATATAAATTATAAAATATGCCGTTTATTATTTTTCACAAAAAAGATGTTTAGATGCCGGTTTAAAGAACCGATCCTAAAGTATCCCCGTAGATGCTGGCAGAAATGCCAAGAAGTCTCGGATACCAATAAGAGGTTTCCATGGTTCTAAATGTTAGGGCATCGCTGCTGAAGACTGTAGGGGTATCATTACTCTTAGGGGCTGTTACAGCTTGTAACGCTGCAGGCGGTAACATGGAAGGCGCTCCCAGTTCCAAGACTGGCAAGAAAACCGACAACGCTGAACCAACGAAACCATCAACTGGTTATGAATCGACTGAAGATAAGCCTTTGGAATCGGGATCCACCACTCTTCCCCCATCCAATCCACAAGGTACGGACATTGAGAGCGAGAAGGTGGAAATTCCTTCGATCGTCTCAGGCGCCCTACTCTATTGCTTCAAAGACAAAATTGAAGGGGCCAAAGCCACGGTACTTTGTGCCGTCGAAAACAAAAAGACGAATAAGCCTATCAAACTTGCTGAGACCTACGTCTCGCACAAATTCAGTTTTGCTGGACCAAATGCCTTGCAGGTAAAGGTTCGTGAACTTCCAATCGTAGCCCTCTGGCACGCGGAGTACACGATCACTGCCAGTACAAGTGAACAAGTGAAAGCGGGACTTTCTGCCGTGAACTTCGCTTTTGAAGGCACTGACATTAGCGATAAGAAAGAAAGTTTCGACGCGAAGGTCACAAACAATATGCGTGTGGATCTGACTATCCGGAGTCTTAAGCCTCAAACTGCTGCAGAGTTTCGCTGTATGGACCTTTACCGAATGATCGGCGACAAGGTCGTGACAACGCCTTGCGGAACATTGAACTCAGCGCAGGATTGGTTCATCACTGAGACTGGCAAGATCAGTCACGTATCGGGACGCTGTCTCCGCTTTAACCAGGTCAGTAGCCTCGCTATCGAAGGGGATTGTACAACGAACGAAACACCTCGCTACGATATAGCTGGCGAACAAATTAAAATCCGCGACACCAACACCTGTGTGGGTCTGATTATGCCTGACGCATCCGGAGTCGACTATGTCGGCGTTGTTAACTGCAACACAGGCGACATCACCCAGCACTGGAAGATCGCTCCAGCTGTGCTCCCCTAGCCGTGGGATAAATCCAACAGAATAGGCCTGGCATATGCTGGGCCTTTTTTTATTAGGTTTTTCTCATGGCAAGTCTTGACGATCCTCCTTGAAATCCCGCATTCCTGCCTCTAGAGTGGAGCTTTGGGATGTGGAGCCTCATGCATGTCTATCGCAATCAATCCGCTCATCAAACGTCACCTGCCGATGATTTCGATCGCGCTGTCTCTCCTTCTTCACGCCTTGGTTTTGGGACAGACGGTGGTCAAGGGAGCAGCGACGGAGACAATGACACCGATGGCAACGGCCCCTACCATGGCGTCGCCTATCAGAACATCATGATCGATTCGCACAGCCTTCAGGGGATATTTGATATTCCTCTTTTCCTGCGGGAAAATGCGGAATCAGCAAGTGCAAGCATGGAACTTGAGCCACTGTCGAAGAACAGCGTGAGATTGATCCTCCTCAAAGGCGATCCCTTTCTCAGAGCTGTAATCTGGGAGCAATTAAAAAATCCCAAGGCCACACAAAGTCTTTTTCGGATTGCCGGGGCGATGGGGGAAAAGATTTTGAAAGTGAGTCTGAGTTATTCGTCGCAATATGCCTCGACCACAAACCTCAATCGATTTGCCGAAGACATCAAACTCCGAAAGGCCCGGGTCTCGATAGTGCTGACCTTCAATAAGGATCGGGACTTCGGCCCACAAATGGGCGGCATGGCACTCCCGGATGAACACGCTAAACTTGCCAAAAAACGCGACCGCCTGGCCACCTCGGCTCTCACCGAATCCAAGGCTTTTCAAAGGGTCATTCGTAACGAAACGGTTACAAATTAGTCATCGAGACCCGGCAACTCTTGCCCAACCCACCGATAAAAAACTTCCCCCTTATTGCTTCCAGGACCATGAATAGTCAGACTATAGCTAACAATGAGACTTGTTTCGCCTTGGGAGAATCTATGACGTTCAAACCAATACTTATTAGCGCCATCCTCTTTTCCACGCTTTCGGTTTCCTGTAAAAAGGATTCCAAGAAAAGCGCAGAAGATGATGTTGAACTTACCGGCGACGTGATTCAAAAAAGCGTTGCGGGATCTTATACAGCGATCTCGACCCGCGTTGCCCAAATCAACATTATTGGCGATGCGATACCTGGCCTTCATGCCAAATCCCCTCTCAAGCTTGCCGACGTCCAGGAAGACCCCTGGGACGAAGCCATCTGGAAGACGACTGAAGTCTTCAACTGCTTTGGTCCCTGTGATGAAGATGGCCATAGCAATACGCCGGCCCAATTCGTTTCCCAGGCACTGAGTCCTGACCGTCAGGCATCGCCGATGAACGCGATTCAAAAATCTGTCAGCACCCTCTGCCTCCTCAGCGAAGTCTTTAGAGAGGAGTCGGGCTTTCCATCCGCTGGAACGAAAACGGTTAATTTTGATGCCGAGCTGCGCGACTCTCTCTCGGGCGCCTGTCCGGAGATGGATGTTGGCGAAACTGATTTCCAGGCGACCGCTGTCGTTACGGATTTTAAGGGCACAGCCTTCGACAAAAAAATTGAATTCAGCCGTGCCGGTGAAGGGGCCTCGACCGTTTTTCTTCGTAATGATGGTGTGACGATCAACGTTGCGACCTATGAAGCGAGCGAAGGCAAAGTGAGTCGCACGTATTTCAACTACGATCAGGAGACCGGCATCTTCCGCTTTGAACTCGCAGGATTCGATACGCCAGGCGATATTAACAAAAGCTTCAACTTCTACCGAGGCTACATCGACGAAAATACGAGCGACATTCGCTTTACTGCCGTCATGGGCTCTAACTTTCAAGTCGCCGGACGTTGGCAGAATCTCTCCTGGCTGTCGATCAACGGTCAGTACGGGCAGAATGAAATCGGCGCCACCATCAGTCGTCAGGATGCTCAGCAGACCTTTGAGAACAAGTTTGTGTGCTTCACATCAGAATCCGTTACCTTTGTGAACAACAGCGGCTGTGTCGAAGATCCGACCAACAACCGTAAGAGCGTGTGGGGCTATACCAGCGAACTCTTCATCGCAGTCGCGGCTAAGACGCCTGCCGATTGGAAGTTGACTGAGAACACGGGCCTGGCTCCCTTCGATGCGACTACGATGTTTACCCTTGCCCCTGTCTATCAGTAATCCCTCAAGTCAAAACACCACTGGGCGGCTGTAATCTTACAGCTGCCCTTTTTTTATCCTGAAATCATCATGTAACGCCACTATGGCGTTATCATTCCTGAAATATTAAGCGCTTGTGACACAGGCCTCGCAATTTCGAGCAAATAAGGAGCGGGGTCCACACAATTACGGAACCTTCCATTGACTCCGCGCGGACTAAGATTTATAGGAGTGCCAGTTTTACCAAACACTAGACTTTCTGTCTTTGGCCAGGTTACAACTTCCCTGAATGGTATGACGGACAAAAAGCCTATAGATATAGAAATACTTTGCTGCCAGGAGATTGAGATGAACTTTGCACTATTGGTCGAAAAAATTTCCGAAGAAGATTATGACAAATCATCAGTGCGTAAGGCTCTTTCGGAGCAACTCATTCCAGAAATGCAAAAAGCCCTCAACGACCTTAAGAAAAAAACCGGCATCTTCGGTTTCCGTATCAACATCGATGAGTTCGAAGT
Source organism: Pseudomonadota bacterium (assembly GCA_004193325.1). Lineage (GTDB taxonomy): Bacteria > Bdellovibrionota_B > Oligoflexia > Oligoflexales > Oligoflexaceae > Oligoflexus. The sequence goes on from SEDW01000148.1 coordinate 7,914, forward strand.
TGGCGAAGATTACGAGTGTGACTTTCAGGTGAAGTGGGCTCTCAGCGAAGAGTTCCGCAGTTTCGATGGCAACGTGCCGCCAAGATTTGCGAAATTTCGTGACGAAATCTATGAAGTATCGGACGCCATGGATACCCTGGCGCCAATCCTGAAGAAGGCCATCAAGCTCCATAGTGAAACTGAACTTCACAGCTAGTTTTTAATTCAATCCAAAGCCCGGAGAATGAAAATTCTCCGGGCTTTCTATTTTTTAAAAACGTCCTGGAAGATATGTACTCACCAGCCGCCGCCGAGAGCTCGGTAAAGAGCAATATCGTTAGCGAGCCTAAGCTCGTGGAGTCTCAGATATTCCTGATCCGACTCGAACTGACTCCGCTGCGAATCGAGGTATTCCAAATAGTTGGCCACACCTTTTTCATAGCGCTGCTGAGCCAGACTCGATCGTGCCGAGTCCGCGTCGCGAACCGCTTTCTGCGCCTGCACCTGAATCAGGAGCTGGTCATGAGCGGTCAAGGTGTCGAGAACTTCACGAAAGGCGTTTTGAATCGACTGCTCGTACTGAATGACTGCAATGTTCTTGCGAACATGGGCAACATCAAGATTAGCCAGATTCCGGCCGCCGGTGAAGATTGGCAAATTCAATTGCGGTGTGAAGTTCCAAACTTCGGTGCCGTTTTTGAAGAGCCCCGAAAATTCATCACTCACCGTGCCGATGCTTGAGGTAAAACTGATGCTCGGAAAAAATGCCGCGCGAGCCGCACCGATATTAGCATTTGACGCCTGCAAAAGCTGCTCGGCCTGACGAACATCAGGGCGGCGTTCGACGAGGCGTGAAGGAAGTCCGGCATTGAGATCAGGAAACTTGATCTCCTCAATCTTGAGTGGAGTCGCCTCTGGTGTGAAATCAAAACTTCCCACCAAAATCCTCAAGGCATTTCGGTTGGCAGATCGTTCGCGTCTCACTTCAGCCAGACGAGCGCGGGACGTTTCGGCCAGCATTTCTGCGGTCCGGACTTCGAGGGCACTCGTCACGCCGGCTTCCAAACGATTCTTGTTGAGCTTAAGCGTATTCTCCCTCGAGGCGAGAGTGTCGGCCGCAAGCTTTTCCTGCTGTGCCATACCGAGTTCTCTGATGTAGGTCGTTGCCACTTCCGAGACAAGACTGATCTGCGCCGCACGATGGCCTTCTTCGGTCGCAAGATACTGGGCGAGAGCGGCATTATTCAAACTGCGCACACGACCGAAAAAATCCACTTCGTAAGACAAAAGCCCAACCGAAGCCTGGACCTGACTGCCAGTGAAAGGCTGACCTGTGATGGGGTCAAGGGATTTGCCGCGATTGAAAGTGGTGTTCGCGTTGATACTCGGCATCAGCTCGGAGCGCTGAATGCGATACATCGCACGAACCTCTTCCACACGGAGAGCGGCAATCTTCAGATCGCGGTTATTGACGAGAGCCGCATCAATGATTTTTTGCATGGCTGGATCGGAAAAGTGTTTTTTCCAATCGTTCAACTGATCTTCACTCACCTGAGCGCCGCCGTCCTTGTCAGGATTGGCCGCTTCGGGATAAGCGCTCGGAATCGGCGATGCCGGACGCTCATAGTTGGGTGCGAGTGTACAGGATACGAGTAGCGACAGGCAGATTCCTGCCCAAACAGGGGTCGATTTCATACGGTAACTTCGCTCCCCTTGGTTTTGGTTTTATCGTTCTTAGCCAGTTTTTTGCCTACGCTGAAGAATCGTCCGATGAGGACAAAGAACATCGGAACGAGGAAGATGGCAAGCACAGTCGCCATGATCACACCACCGAGGACGCCCGTGCCGATAGCATTTTGCGCAGCAGATCCCGCGCCTGACGAGATGACCAAAGGCACAACACCAAAGCCAAATGCCAGTGAGGTCATGATGATCGGACGGAGACGAAGACGGCAGGCTTCAAGAGTCGCCTCAATAATCTCCATGCCGTCCGCATGCAGATCCTTCGCCACCTCGATAATCAAAATCGCGTTTTTAGCCGAAAGACCGATTGTCGCAATCAGACCCACGCGGAAGTAAACATCGTTAGGCATCCCACGAAGCGTGACTCCAAGAACCGCACCAAGGACACCAAGAGGCACCACGAGAATAACAGCCAATGGAATAGCCCAGCTTTCGTAGAGAGCCGCGAGAGCGAGGAAAACGATAAGCAGGGAGAGAGCATAAAGGATCGGCGCCTGGCTGCCCGATTCCCGCTCTTCCGCGGATTGCCCCGCCCATTCCATCCCGAGCGAGGCCGGCATTTTCGAAACGATCTCCTCCATTTTGAGCATAGCGTCACCGCTGCTGCCACCAGGAGCCGCCATACCGTTGAGGGTCATCGACGGATAGCCATTAAAGCGGGCGAACTGAGGAGGGCCAAAGGTCCAGGTGAGTTTGGTAAAAGCGGACAGAGGCACCATCGCACCTGTGTTGCTTCGCACATAGAGCTTGCCAACATCCGCACTGTCGAGCCGATTACGACCTTCGGCCTGAACCATGATCTTTCTCACCTGACTGTTCAGCATGAAGTCACCGATATAGTCCGAACCAAACATCACTGCGAGAGTAGTGTTGATATCGGTGATCGAGACTCCCATGGCTTCGGCCTTTTCGCGATCGATCTCAAGATCGATTTGAGGCGTATCCTGAACACCTGCGAAGTATGCCGCGCCGATCGCCTTATCCTGACGAGCTGCTCCCAGAACCTGTTCCCTTGCGGCAGCAAATTTTTCAAGACCGAGGCCCCCCCTATCCTGAAGTCGGAGGTCAAATCCGGTCGAGTTGCCGAGACCCGGAAGTGAGGGCGAGTTCAAGGCAAAGACCGTGACGTCGTCACGACCTGCGAAAGCTCCGCCCACTCGATTGACGATCGCCTGCACAGAATCCTTGTCGTCCTTACGCTTATCCCAATCCTTCAAACTGATAAACATCATCCCGTTACTCGGGCCGGAACCGAAGAAACTGAAACCACCTACGGCATAGACGTAGCTGACCGGTTCCTTCTCCAGAAGATAAGCCTTGATATCATCGAGACTCTTCAACGTCTCAGCCATAGGTGTGCCCTGAGGCTTCGACACCATGATCATAAAACTCCCCTTATCCTCTTCAGGAATAAAAGAGCTTGGCAGACGAATGAAGAGCAAAGCTGCAGCAGCTGTAATAGCGACAAAGACTGCTGCCCAGCGCCAAGGCTTGTGCACGATGCGATCGACCGCACCCGTGTAGCGTTTGGTAGAACGTTCGAAGGTCCGGTTAAACCATCCGAAGAAGCCGGCCTTTTCCGAATGATCTTTATCAATCGGTTTCAGTAAAGTCGCAGACAATGCCGGCGTGAGCGAGAGAGCAAGAAACGCCGAGAAACTGATTGAGACAGCAAGAGTCACCGAGAACTGACGGTAGATGTTACCGACAGCACCACTAAAGAAGGCCATTGGCAGAAAGACCGACACGAGAACCACGGTGATACCGATGATCGCGCCACTGATCTGCGACATGGCTTTTACAGTTGCATCATAAGGGGAAAGGCCCTCTTCCTGCATAATCCGCTCAACGTTCTCCACGACCACGATTGCATCATCGACGAGGATACCAATGGCGAGAACCATGGCGAACATCGCGAGAACATTGATCGTATAGCCGAGGGCGAAGAGCACCGCGAGTGTACCGAGCAGCGCCACGGGAACGACCAAAGTTGGGATCAGGGTGGCCCGAACGTTTTGCATGAAGAGATACATAACGATAAAGACGAGCACCATCGCTTCGAGAAGCGTGTGAATCACACCCTCGATCGATATCTTGACGAATTCGGCTGTTTCAAAAGGAATATCGTAGCGAACTCCACTTGGGAAAAGCTTCGCCATTTCGTTCATCGATTTTTTGACATCAGCGGCGACGTTCACCGCGTTTGAACCCGGGGCAAGTTTGATCGCGAGACCAGTCGCTGGGCGACCGTTAAGGCGTGAACTGAAACCGTATTCCGCTCCGCCCATCTCAACACGCGCCACATCTTTAACACGAATCGCCGACCCGTTGGGGTTGGTACGCAGAGCAATCTCGCCGAAGTCTTTGGGAGTAAGAAGCTTGGATTCCGACATGATCGTGGCACTGATTGGTGCCGAATCCGGAACGGCAAGACTGCCGATCGATCCGACCGTGACACGGGCACTGTAGTTACGCAAAGTGCCGACGAGATCGGTGGCTGTGATGTTCATCGCTGCAAGGCGCGCAGGATCAGGCCAGATGCGCATCGCGCCTTCGGTACCGAATTGCTGAACCTTGCCCACGCCTTCGACTCTTCGGAGCTGCTGAAGCACAGTCGACGAGGCAAGCTCACCGAGTTGAACATCATCCCAGCTTCCATCTTCCGAGGAGATGGCAATAATCATGGCAAAGCTGTCCGAAGACTTTTCGACCGTAACACCGTTCCGTCTGACGACTTCCGGCAAACGCGCTTCCACTGTCTTTAGACGGTTCTGGACTTCGACGGCCGCGAGATCGGCATTCGTACCTTGTTCGAAGGTTACGGTAATGGTCGCCATCCCCGAACTGGATGAGGCGCTGGTATACATAAGGCCAGGGGCCCCGTTCATTTCCCTTTCGATCAGGGTCGTCACAGAGTCTTCGACAGTCTTGGCAGAAGCTCCCGGATAAAACGCCTGAATCTCAACAACCGGTGGCGCGATGTCAGGATACTGCTCAATAGGAAGCAGCTTCAAGGACAGGAGACCGGCCAGGATAATGCCGAGGGAGATAACCCAGGCAAAGATCGGACGATCAATAAAAAAACGAGCCATTTGTGTCTCACTTAGTCGTTACAGGGGCTGAACCAGCAGCAGGTTTA
>SEDW01000985.1 GCA_004193325.1 Pseudomonadota bacterium
CTCGCCGAATCGCTCAAGGGTGTTGTGGCTCAGACTCTGGTTCGTAAGAAGGGTGGCGGCCGTGTTGCGGCTCTTGAAATCCTGGTCGTTGATAAAGCGGTGGCGAGTCTTATCCGTGAAGGCAATACGCACATGATGGGTAACCACATGCAAACGCAAAAAGCCAAAGGTAACGTCATGCTGAACGATTCCCTCCTAAACCTTGTGGTTAAGGGTGTTGTGGATGCAAAAGATGCTTATATGAAAGCCATTGAGAAAGAAGCCTTTCTCACTATGCTCACGGCTAAAGGCATTACGCTTGAAGTTTCAAAATCCGCTTAACGCACAAGTCTCGGATTGAACTGGCGAGCCACCAGCTCTGGAATCGGCTCGCCAGCCATAATCTTCGCCAAATACTTAGCACTGCCGTGCGCCCACGAAAATCCATGCCCCGTAAAGCCTGACACTGTGAAGATGCGCTGACTGTCGATGGGTCCTATGAAAGGAAATCCCGTCTTCGAAGCCGCCATGATTCCTGACCAGGAGTATTCCCAGATAATTTCTTCATCGATGGCATAATGCTTCGCCGCAAACTCCGCGAGGCCCTTTTCCACCATAGGATTGGGGGTGATGTCGTAGGTGCCTGTCTCGCCGCCTGGGGTATTGTTCCGCCAGCCGCCGAGCATCAGCCGATTGTCCTCGGTACCGATCGCATACTCGTAGCCGTGATCAAAACTGTGGGGATAGGCAACAGGAAGTTTTTTCTTCAAAGGCTTGGAGCATATGATCTGGCCGCGAAAAGGTTCGACCAGGCGATGCTTCGCAAAAAAATCCGAGAGGAGTGGAGAATAGGCGTTGGCCGCAATCACTGCCGCTTCGTAGCGGACTGTTGCCTGGCCGTCGATGCGGATTTCAACTTTGGAGTTGTTCTCATCCATCGCCAGGACTTTAACTTTGGAAAAGTATTTGAGGCCGCGGTCGAGACAAATCTTTAAGAGATCATTTCGAAACTTGGTGGGATGCGCCTGGGCGGATCCGGCTTCGAAGCGTCCGCCGAAAACCTCACGGAAACCCTTTTTTTCCAGCTCTTTCTTCTCGACGTAGTCACTTTGAAAGCCGTAGCGGTTTAAAAGTTCAATCGAGCGAAGAATTTCCTGATTTTCAGATTCCTCAACTGCGATGACGAGGTAGCCATCCTGCTTGTAATCGACCGAGAGATTCTCACGTTTCACTGTATCGCGGACTTCGTGACAAATATCGATTGAGAGCTGCCAGAGGTCTTTTGCGACGTCTTGGCCATGAAGCGCTACCATCGCTAGCATCGATTCCACAGTTCCATAAAGGATGTGACCACAATTTCGAAAGCTCGCAGCCTCACTCGCCTGATGGTCGACGAGAGTGAGATCGGTAAACCCTTTTTGCTGCAACCAATAGGCTGTCGATACACCGGCGAGACCCGAACCGACGATGAGAATTTCACCGTCTTTGACTTTGTCTTTCGAGCCTTCGATCAGTGGTACTTCAAGCCAATAGGGTTTGCTCATGGTGG
>SEDW01000149.1 GCA_004193325.1 Pseudomonadota bacterium
ACTCCTTTTGCCGACGTCATGGATTTCCGGACTCTTCTGCAAAAGGATCAGATCTTCCGGACCTGTGTGGCGAAAAAAGTTATCGCTTACGGTCTGGGCCGAGCTCTAGGTTCCGCTGATGAAGCGGTAGCATTGGCTCTCGATCAGTCGAACAAAGCCGCTGGCGGCAGTCTCCATTCGCTGATTACCAAGTTTATTCTTTCTCCAACATTTCGCTCACGCTAAGGGCCGGGAAAACTATGAAGATCAATAAAAATTTCTCGCGTCGTCAGTTTCTCGGTACGAGTGGAACAGCAATTATACTCCCATTCCTTGAGAGTATGATGACTCGTGAGGCCATCGCTCAGGAAGCGAATAAGGCCAAGCGCATGCTTTGCTACTTTACGTCTTGCGGCGTGATGATGGACAAATGGAAGCCCGCGACACTCGGCGATGCTTATACGATGACTCAGATCCTTCAACCGCTGGAAAGCATGCGAAAGGATTTCTCTGTCATCAGCAACGTGAGTAACCTCGTGTCGAAAGACCTTGTGTCGGCGCACTCGATTGGAACCGCAGGCTGGTTGACTGGCGTCGATCCAAAACCAGGGATTCAAGCTGGTATTTCAGCTGAGCAGGTTGCTGCGCAAAAGATCGGTGGGATGACTCCTTATCGCTCTCTGCAGCTCTCGCAACGCCTCGGTAACCGTGCGACGGAAATCGGTGCCCTGAGCGACTCGACTTACTGTGACGTGATTTCCTGGGCTGATACCAAAACACCTTTGATCCCGCAATCAAATCCGCGAGCGATCTTTGACACTTATTTTTCAGGAACGAATAGTAGCGACAGCGATAAGGAAAAGGCTGAGCGTGCTGCTCGTCAAAAGTCGGTTCTTGACTCGACTTTGAGTCAGCTCCAGACCTTGAAAAACAAGCTCGGCAAAGACGATACCTACAAGGTCGATCAATACATGACCGCGTTGCGGGAGATTGAAAAGGATGTTGGCAAGGTTACGACCATGACGACTTGTCCTGTGCTCGATCGTCCTGATGCCGAGACTGCTTCGCTTCCCGGTATGGTCAGCGCCTATCCCGCTTATTACGCTGTGATGCATAAACTCATCGTACTCGCGTTTCAGTGCGATATGACAAGGTTCATCAGTTTCATGTTCTCGCCTGGTCGTTCAGAGCGTTCGTTCAACTTTGCTCCGTTGAATATCGTTGAGAACATGCACGATCTTTCGCATGGTGGCGGCGCCGATAACAACGCGAAACAGGCGTTGATTCAAGCCTATGAAATGAAGATGTTTGCCTCGATTTTGCAGAGTCTCAAAGAGATTCCGGATATCAACGGCTCGACCATGTTTGATACGACGATTTCGGTCTACGGCAATGAACTCTCAAGCGGCGGTGGTCACACCGTAAGCGATTTGCCACTGGTCGTGGCCGGCGGGGGAGGGGCTTTGAAGCTGGGGCATCACATTAAGGCTGAGAATGGCACTGACCTTGCCAACTTCTGGCTCACCATTCTCAATAACGGTCTGGGCCTTGGTCTGCCAAGCTTTGGTACTCTCGGTACCAAAGTCATGACAGGTCTTTGATCAAAACTTGGCTGAGACGAAGAGGCCTGGGCGAACCAGCTTCGAGTCGATGCCATCGCCATCCACTGTCGCATAAGAAACCTGAACGCCGGCCTCGAGGGTCGGCGTGATCAAGGTCTGCCCCATGAGCACAAATTCCGAACCATCGCTGTCCTTGTCGCCCGCTTCCGCAGTCGTGGAGTAGTAATCGAACTCGACCGCAAAAGTCTCGCTCATCGCCGCTTCCATATGCACACCAATCCTCGTCTCATCCTCATCATCAAAGCCTTCGCCCGAGATGGCCGAGAAATCTCTTTGCTCAAAGCTCAGGCCCAGCGTGATGGGCTCAACGATACGGTAGCGCCCGTGTAAGCCCACTTTTTGGGGAATGCTCTGTTCGTTGGTACCGCCATCCTTTTTGGTTGATAAGACGATTGTCCCTTCCCAGGCTTCCTGATGGGCCGTCATTCCCAAAGTGAAGTTGTTGGCCTTAGAGGTCTTTTCGTCCGCTCCTTCGGCTTTAAAGCTCGTGCGAATGATGTTCACCTGAGCGGCCACGCTTAGGCCAGGGACGGGGGAGTAGGTGACGGACGGTTGCAGGACGATGTTTTTGTTCTTGAGGGTGTTCTCGTATTCTGCCCGATCCTGCAAGGCACGGAGCCCGAGGACGAGGGAGGGATTGATTGCTATGAATCCTGCTGCACCGAAGGCTGTGCCTTTGATATCAAGATCCGTTCGGAGAGGTCCATCTTCCACCTTGATCGATCCGTCGGAGGAAGCGATATCGGCCTCAACGAGGATGCCTTCCTTGTGCTGATAGTACTGAGAAGGCGAGATGATCGTACGACTCGTCGTCAGGATATTGTGAAAGGAGGATTCTTCTGCGAGGGCAGCTGTTGAGCCGAGTAGGGCGAGAGCGATGATGGCAGCCGAATAGGTGCGCATAGAGAATTCCCCTGACGAATTGATAAGATGTTGATTGGGAAAGTATAGGTAGATTCAATAGGAAAAGAAAGAAAAAGCCCGCCTCCATTGCTGGGGCGGGCTGGGGATCAGGCTGTCGCCTGAGTTCTGGAGAGGAAGAGGAATCGAAGACTTTCCGCTGAGGCGGAACGGGTATAACCGTAACGGGTTTCGAGCTGACGATAGGTGGTCTCAGCCAGATCGATTTCTTCTTTGGTGTAGTTCAACACTTCACCGTTTTCGATCGCGAGCATCACCTTGAAGTTGTCGTCGACCTGCTTTTTACGTTCTTCGTAATAGTGAAGCTTCATCGTGTCGAGATATTCGTGGAAGATCTTCGTCACATTGATCGCTTCAGTCGGACGTTCAATCTTGGTCGCCGCAATACGTCCGATGATCGATTCGCGGTGCTTGTCCGCAGGCCCTGGGATCTTCAGAATCTTCTCGACGTCCTTCATGAGGTTTTCATTTGGTTGCTCGTAAGAGCTTGTCGATTTATTGAAGATCTTTTCTTTTTTGACCTGAGCTACAAGGTGTTCGATGTAGCGATTGAAGAGAGCTTCATATTGATTCTCATCGACGAGAGTCATCGCGGACGATGCCTCTTTCTCAAAGATTTCGACAAAGTCCCTGCGGCAGGTCTGAATAAATTCCTGCGGCTGATGATATTTGCCGCGTGGTTCGAGCTGAAGGAACTCGTATACCGTGCGATCTTTCACGAGTCGCTCTAATTCCTCAAAAATAGCCATCGGCGTGAGGCTGTCGTGTTTGGGGTTCTGGATCGCCCGGTAGAGAATGCTTCTGATCTCGCGCGGCGAAGCTCCGAAGCGGCCTTCGTAAGCCACGACGTTGGTATATTCCTCGTTGATCTCTTTGCGCAGCTCGTAGATCGCGGCCTCTTCCTGAGGCTTGAACGCCGGCATCAGAGATTGACCCTCGTAGAGTCGAATCTTGGCGCGCGGGTCGAGACGTGACATGAGCGCCCGATATTTGCTGTCGTAATAATCTGGGTTCGGTTGTTTCAAGCGAGTCATGACTGCCCAAAGACAAAGCATGTCGATTGTGTGAGGTGCGATCGGTTTGCTCTTGGCCAAGGCTTTGAGGTCCTGCTCATAGATCTTCGCTTCCTGACTTGGACGGAGAAGATAGGGAGCGGTCAGGAGCTCGAAGCGCGAGCGGAAGGATGCGAAGTCGGGAATCGTTTTAAAAGCGTCGAGGTGTTTTTCATTCGTGGACGCGAAGTACACGATATCGAGCGGCGCCGTCGAAGAAGGAAGATTCGCTGAACCCTTCTCAATGGTCGACAGCAAATATTTGAAGGCTTCGATAGGGCGTTTCAGCATATCCGAGAATTCAAGAATTCCGCGGTTTGCTTCAATCAAAGGACCATCTGCCTCATGGAAGCTGATGTTGTGCAACACTGGTGGAAGGTTCGCGATGTTGCGGTCCATCGTGAGCTGCTTTTCGTAGGCGTCGATCGACATCTGGGGTTCGACTGTACTTACCCCAACCCGGTACTGCTTGGAGTAGTAGAAGCGTTCCACCTGAACGTGGCGCAAAACCATCGCCAGGTCACCGTCGTAGGCAGCCAGGAGGTTTTCAAAGATAAGCTGATTGCGCTTCGAGAGACCGGCCAAGAGGAGATTTTGCGGGATCTCCACTTCCGACTCAGGGATATTCTGCTCAGCCGCCAGCCAGCGCCGCATGAGAGTCTCACGATGCGGGAGCGGGATGAGGTAGACCGGATTTTCTTTGTATTCCGACGGAATCTTGGAAGCGATCTTGGCTTCTTCGAGGAAGGCAAAAGATTCTTCACGAAGACTTGTATAATCGTTCGTATCGCCCGTGAAACCAATAGGACCATGCGATCCTGCGGCCTTGGCTGTCAGACTCTTGTCGGTTGGAAAGATCCAGTTGAAACGGTAGACCGCTCCCTCTTCCGTCTCAGAATACTTCTGCATTGCGTGAGCGATGGACTCGACGATTGAAGTCTTGGCCGAACCATTGGGTCCATGCATGAGTAGGAGTTTGTTCGAATAGCCCTGACGGACAAAGCCCGTGATGATTTTGTAAATCTCATCCTGAACCGCTTCCGATCCAACGATAGGAACGTTTTTGTGGGTTCCAATATCGAAAATACGCCAGCGAGTGTGGCCTTCTTGGCTCACCGACGACGATCCAAAATGGTTGAAGGTATCGTACAGATATTGAGCAGAGTTTCTGACCATGTGCGAGGGACGCTCGCGCAATCTGTTCAGAAAACCGCTAAAACTCAGTATCACCTGGCGTTCTTGGAAGAGAGTGCGAGATTCTTGATTGAGCTGATGCAGAAGATCATTCACTTCTGTCATTTTCGCCTCCGCGGTCGTGGTTTTGCTTTGAACAGCATAACTCTTGCCGCTGTCTTTGTCAGCGAAACTCCTAAGGCGCGCTGCGGGAAATTCTGCGCGAAAGATTTTGTAAAGAAATAGGACGGCCTGGTCACAAACCCTGCATTTAACCTTCAAAGTCTTGCTGTGAGCTGATGAGAGAAGTTTTATAACATCAAACCCTCTTGCTGCTTGAGTTAGCTTGACTAGACTGTAACTGGGAGCCTGTTTCAGGATCCTAATATGCGGAAACGAAGCAGCTTAATTTCACTTTTTCCAGATTTTACGAATCCAGCTTTTGCAAGTGGAGAAAGTATGTTACACCTGGATAAAGAGCCAAAAATTCATAAACAAGGCCTATGGCCACGGGGTACCTGAATGAAGAAAGTCTTCATATTGGATACGAACGTTCTCTTGAGCAATCCTTTGAGTATCTTTAAATTCGACGACAACGATGTGGTCATCCCCATCTCCGTCATCGAAGAGATCGATACGTTTAAGAAGGATCAGAGCGATATCGGACGAAATGCGCGAGAGGTTTCTCGGGTACTCGACAAGCTCAGAACTCGGGGAACTCTATCTTCGGGGATCAAGCTCTTCGACAATCGAGAGGATTCCGGGCAGCTCTACGTTTATCTCGGGCACAACATGGATATTCTTCCGGAGTTGCTTGCGAGCAGCACGGATAACCATATCCTTGCCATCGGGATGACACTGCAAAAGCAATTCGGCGACACGCGACGAGTCATCATCATCACCAAGGATACGAACCTTCGTATCAAGTCGGATGCTTTTGGACTCGCAGCGGAAGACTTCGCGGCCGACAAAGTCGATATCTCGCACATGTATACCGGCGTTCTTGAAATGCAGGTTGAAGCATCGGTCATCAACAAATTTTATATCGACCGCGAGATTCGTCTGGAAGGTGAATTTTTCCCGAACCAGTTTGTGATTCTCGAGGACAAGGCGGATCCAAGCGCATCAGTGTTTGGTATCTACGATGGTCTCGAAAAAATCATCAAAATGGTCGACCCACGTACTGAAGGTATCTGGGGCATCTATCCGAGAAACATGGAACAGGCGATGGCGCTTGAGTGTCTTCTGAACGATAAAATTCGTCTGGTGACTCTCAGCGGACAGGCCGGTACCGGCAAGACTCTGATGGCGATCGCCGCAGGTCTCGTTAAGACCACTGATGAAGATCAGTATCAGAAGCTTCTCGTGTCGCGTCCTATTTTCCCAATGGGTCGTGACATCGGTTATCTGCCTGGCGACCTCGATGAGAAGCTGAATCCCTGGATGCAGCCGATCTTCGATAACCTTGAACTGCTTTTGGGCGGGCCAACCGGTGGCCGTAAAAAGGGCATGAACAAGAGTCACCAGGAGCTTATCAATCAAGGTATGCTCGCAGTTGAGCCCTTGACCTATATCCGTGGTCGTTCCTTGCCGTCGCAGTATTTTATTGTGGATGAAGCACAGAACCTCACGCCGCACGAAGTCAAAACGATTTTGACCCGTGCTGGTGAAGGGACGAAAATTATTCTGACAGGCGATCCTTATCAGATCGACAATCCTTATTTGGATTCGCAGAATAATGGTCTGACTTACGTCATAGAGAGATTCCGTAAGGAGGCGATTTCCGCTCACGTTACGCTCACCAAGGGTGAACGGAGTGAGCTCGCTTCGAAAGCGGCAAGTCTATTGTAATTCTTCTCTAAGTCTTTTATTTGCTCGGGAGATAGCGGCAGGTCATGCCGTTGTCTTCCAGTGAACCAAGTCCCGCTACATAAGCATTGTAATCATCGCAGCGATACACGCTGTCTGGCTTACAAAAGAGTGCAAACTGTTCTGCATAGGCTCCATGCGTTATGCCGATCAATTCTACACGTGACAGCTGTCCTAGCTGAGCGCAGCTTTCCCCATACTCAAAGATTTTAACCGCCTCTGTTTCAGTCCCCTCGGACTGAGCCATAGCCGTTTGGCCCGTCATGAGACTGGCAAACACAAAAACAAAGGTATGAAGGGATTGGAAGGTCATGAAAGATCCTTTCTCTAAGCGTGGGACCTGCAAAAGTCACATATTAAGCTTCGGTGAAGGGGTCTGGAAATGAAGGCAGGCTGGATATATTCGTATATTCAGAGGGATAGGGCTGTTCAATTGCTTCAAACCCGAGTCGGATCGGTAAGGATTTTGAAGAAAAAAGGCAAAAAAAGACCTCCCTTAGAAAAGGGAGGACCCAACATCAATCAAAGGAGTCGATTTAATCAAAGAGGTCATAAACCTGCTCGCTTAAATATTGGTTTCTCTTTCCGAAGAATGAGTGCCCCCAACAAGGCGTTTCTACGGCAGCTGATCGCGAAGGTCTTGACTTATTAGTTGCAGGCACAAATGGATTGGTAGGTCTCGGCCCTTGAGCCATCATTATTATAGGTAGGCTCCAGGGTGCTGTAGGAAATCTGTGTTCCGCTCACTGAGCAAGCAAACTTCTGGCTGTTGATCGTACGGATCGAGCTTGCAGGTGGCGTCAGATAACCGAGGTTGACGGCAAGGTCTCTACAGTCGTTGGAGGTCTTCTGATAAAGATAGTATTTCATCGAGGTGTAGTCGTAGGCAGCAGAATTTGCGATGCACAGATCCTTGCAGCTTTGCGAAGCCGCGGATAGGTACCAGCAGGCATTCCCCCAGTTGAGGCCGCCGCAAGCCTTTGGTCTTATCCATTGATAGCCTGCAGCCTGATAGGTGTTCCCGCCTGGGCCTATCGCATGAAGCACATAATTGTAGGTTGTGCCGTTGGTCAGGCCAGTATCTGTAAAATTAAGAGTCGTACCTTTAAAAACCACGGTTGAGCCGTTGATTACATCACCTACGTTGTAAGTTTGTCCGTTATTTAAGACGCCCAGAACATTGCCGGCTTGTCGAAGAATGATATAACCCGTCACTCCACTTCCTGCTGGAGCTGCAGACCATTGAAGGTAGGCCCCTGTTGAACGAGTTTCGGTTCGGAAGAAGGTCGGTTGGTAAAA
>SEDW01000986.1 GCA_004193325.1 Pseudomonadota bacterium
CCAAGAGCAGCCACCATTGCAGTCATCATCACCGGCCTAAGTCGGACAAGACATCCGCGCATGATCGCGTCGTCCACGTTATCGCCTTGGCTTCTTAGTTGATTAATGAAACTCACGATGACCAGTCCGTTTAAAACAGCAACTCCCGATAATGCGATAAATCCTACTGCCGCCGAGATCGAGAAGGGTAGGCCGCGAGCCCATAAGGCGACGACACCTCCCGATAGGGCCAATGGAACTGCCGCGAATACGATCAGGGCATACTTGACTGAATTAAAGGCTCCGAATAGGAGAATCAATATGAGGATAAATGCGATGGGAACGACGATAGACAAGCGTTCGCGAGCCGCTATCAGATTTTCAAACTGACCGCCCCACGTAAGCCAATTCCCTGCTGGAACTTTTACCTGAGAACCGATTTTGTCCTGGGCTTCAGCCACAAACGAGCCAATGTCACGACCTCTGACGTTTGCCTGAACGACAATACGCCTCTTCCCATTCTCTCGACTGATCTGGTTAGCACCGTCAATTGTTTCGATATCAGCTATTTCGCCTAAGGGGATGAACGAAGTTCCCTTAGATGCATTCGCTCTTTTTGAAGATGAATGGCCCGTGCTACCTGGCTCAGCTTCTGTTGAAGGTAGTGGAATGGGGATCTTTGAAACAGCCTCAGGGTCATCGCGAAGGGTATCCGGCAGCCTAACCATGATATCAAAACGCCTGTCGCCTTCGAATACGACTCCGGCTTCTCGGCCTCCGATGGCTGCGGAGACAATATCCTGCACTTCTGACATATCAAGCCCAAACCTGGCTAGGCTTTCGCGACGAATTTTTATGTTCATGACCGGAAGCCCGCTTGTCTGCTCCACTTTCACGTCAGCAGACCCCTGGATCTTTTGGAGTACCTGAGCGATTTCTTGAGCGGTCTTCGACATTGCGGTGTAATCGTCTCCATAGACTTTGACTGCTAGATCCCCCCTCACCCCTGCAATAAGCTCATTGAAGCGCATTTGGATAGGCTGGGTGAACTCGTAGACGTTACCTCCGAGCTTTCCGAGTTGAGTTTCCATCCTCGTAATCAGCTCAGCTTTCGACTCGTCTGGATTAGGCCACTTCGACTGCGGCTTCAAGATAACGAATGTATCCGAGGCGTTTGGCGGCATTGGATCAGACGCCATCTCTGCTGTACCCGTCTTAGAGAAGACGAATTCAACTTCTGGAAATTTGGCAACGGTCCTTTCAACCTCGCGCTGCATCTCCGTCGATTGAGTGATGCTCGTGCTCGGGATGCGCAGTGCTTGAAGCGCAATATCCTTCTCATCTAGCGTAGGAATAAATTCTTGGCCAAGTGTTCTAAAGAGTAGGAGCGAACCTATGAAGGCTACGCTCGTTATACCGAGGACAAGGTATCGATGTTTCAGAGCCGCATTTAGGGTTGGTTCGTATATGCGCTTAGCGAAAGCAAAAATTGGATTTTCTTTTTCTGAGATTTTACCAGTGATAAAAATAGCGATCATCGCAGGAATATCATCGCAGGAATAAAGGTCAGAGAAAGGATAAAAGCTGCTACCAGTGCAAAGATAACAGTGTATGCCATGGGATGGAAAGTCTTGCCTTCGATGCCTGTCAACGCAAGAATCGGCAAATAGACCGTTATGATGATCGCCTGCCCATAGATCGAAGGCTGAATCATCTCCTTCGTTGCTTCAGTGACTTCAGTCAATCTTTCGGCGAGAGTCAGATTCCTATGAAGTTCGTGCTGTTTTTCTCCTAGGCGTCTCAGGCAGTTTTCAACAATGATTACGGCGCCATCAACAATGAGCCCGAAATCAATCGCACCCAGACTCATTAAGTTACCACTTATGTGCCACCGAACCATTCCAAAGGCCGTGAAAAGCATTGAAATTGGAATCGCCATCGCAGTTATTAATGCCGCCCTAATGTTGCCAAGTAGCAAGAAAAGAATGACGATTACAAGAATGGCTCCCTCTGCAAGGTTCTTACTTACAGTCGCAATCGTCGCGTCGACAAGCTTGGTCCTGTTCAATACAGGTCGAGCAATGATTGAAGCAGGAAGACTTTTGTTAATTTCTTTAAGTTTTTTATCGACCGTTATGGCCACTTTTCGACTGTTTTCTCCAATTAGCATCAAAGCAGTGCCGACAACGACCTCTTCACCGTTGAGTGAAGCTGATCCAGTCCTAAGCTCTTTGCCAATTCCTACCGTGGCCACATCGCGTATATAGACCGGGCTCTTTCCCGATTTCTTAACGACGATATTCGCAATATCTTCAAAGTTTTCAAGGCGCCCATTGGCCCTAACAAGGTAAGACTCGCCCTTTCTCTCGATATAACCGGCCCCAGTGCTAACATTATTTTTTTCGAGGGCGTTGATGATATCGTCGAAAGTAATACCATAGGCCAACATCTTAGTCGGGAACGGCTGGACATGATATTGTTTGAGGTAACCACCGATAGAGTCAATGCCTGCAATTCCCTCCAAACTTTTCATTTGAGGTCGAATGATCCAGTCCTGCACCGT
>SEDW01000150.1 GCA_004193325.1 Pseudomonadota bacterium
TCGTGTTTAACGGAATTCATCACCTGCGATTTCAGAACCTTGGTCACACCCGATCCAATATTCGACTGCAAAATTTCCCAAGGGCTTTCCAGCTGGGGTTTTTCGTTGATTGCGATGGCATCGATGCTGGAGTCATAGATTTTATTGAGATCGAGGCGGCTGTAAAAAGTCGCGAGATCCTTGTCCTTGATTGATTTCTCAAGCTCCATGACTGCAAATGTCGGAGAATTGATCCAATAGTAATAGCCTCCGCCGACAAGAAGGGCGATGACCACGAATATTTTCATGACATTTTTAAATGTGATCTTGGACGAATTGGAGTTGTAACCTGTCATGGCTAACCTCACAGTTTAGCGATTCAAAGGAACTTCGATCGAAATGAGCAGACCCTTTGTACGATAGCCAAGAACCGAAGTCGACTTTTTGCGCATAAGGTAACGGCAGCGAAGGCTATCGCTAAAGATCTCCATCGAACCCCGATGCTCATCGAGGTAACGGCAGAGTCTCGCCAGACCTCTTTGTTTCATACCCGCCCCACTCTCAGGCAGCGATGAATAACTGTCCAGGGAGAGTTCGAGCATCTCCTTTGGGCTACGGCCATTCAGTCGATTTTCCCGATGAAAGGTCTTATAAAAGCCAACTCCAAAATCACAGAAGGCGATTCTCAGCTTCGAGGCTGTGGTTTGCGCCTGAACGTAACCCCATCCCGACCTCGGACTCACTCCGGAATGGATGCGAATATTTTCGGACATCTCTTCTAATATTTCGGTGAGTTCTTTGGGCACCGAGGGAAAGCGGGCGAGAAGATTTTCCAGCTCAACCTTGAGTTCGTCTTCATTGCCGGGACGAATGGGATGAATCTGAAAGAAGTTTTCCGGGTTGAAATCTGGACGAAGGTCAGCCTCCTGCAATACTGCGGCCTCCTTCATACCTGCAAAGAGTCCCATGCGATCCGCATAGCTTGCAATTTCGTTTTGATACTTCTTGGCCTTGTTCCATTGAAAGGATAATTCAGCCTTCCCGTAACAACAGGCTTTCAAGCAGGCGGCCAGAGTCAGCTGCCAGGGGAAAATATAGTGAATCCGCGACAAATCGGCTTCGATGACGGTGAGATTCGGGTCACGAAATGCCCGGCTCAATCCTTCATAGAAATTCTGCGAACTGTCCAAACAAATTTGATGTTTCGTCAAAGTTGATTCTCAATATTTTAATTTCATGCCGGCTTTCCAAAAGTATAGGCTGCTTTTTCCAGGCAGGGCAAGCTGGGCGTTCGCTTCGGCCCAGACCTCATACAGGATCAGGCCTTGATATTTAAGCCCAGGCTGTCTAATCATGGGAGGGTGAAGCTTTTTGTCGATAAAGGATAAATCATGGCTCAGGAACTCGATAAACCAGTACGCATCTACGCCAACCTCAAAGGCAAATCTGAACAGGTCTTCGATGCCTGGCTCGATCCCAAGAAGATTGCCAAGTGGATGACAGTTCCTGCCGGCGACAAAAGCGTCAAGGTCAAAACCAAGGCTCTACCTGGCACCCAATTTTCGTTCATCAATCTCCGTGATGGTCAAGAAATCAATCACATCGGTGAGTATATAGAAATTCGCCGTCCTCATCGCCTTGTCTTCACCTGGGGCATTGAAGGCCAGCCGATGGGAGCAAGTCGCGTGGCGATCGATTTTGAACCCAATGGTGAGGAAACTCTTCTGACTCTGACCCATCGCGGTGTGAATCCAGAATATCTCGAGCGCACAGAAAACGGCTGGAAGAATATTATAGCTGCCCTGGAAACAACAGTCTGATGCAAACAATGGCGAGTCATTCGCCTTGTCCTAGCAAATGAATCTCTGGCTCAGAAATACCGCGCACACAAGCCGCTGCTTATGTCTGAACCTTAGATCAGCTCTCTCATTAACTCACGAAAGATTGACAAGCTAACAGGCATCTGTAAGCGTCAGTAGCGTGATTTTAATGGAAGGAGGATCCTAAGGTGAAAGTACAATTCGAACTCAACGGCAAATCACAAGCTCTCGATGTAGATGCAGATATGCCGCTTCTATGGGTAATTCGCGACCTCATTGGATTAAGTGGAACTAAGTTTGGATGTGGCCAGGCGCTCTGTGGCGCCTGCACCATTCACCTGGATGGTGTTGCTATTCGTTCCTGCGTCACTCCCGTAGCGGCTGCTGAGGGCCGAAAGCTGACGACCATCGAAGGCCTGTCACCCGATGGCAGTCATCCCCTACAAAAAGCGTGGGTCGAGCAGGCTGTTCCTCAATGTGGCTACTGTCAGGTCGGACAAATTATGTCGGCAGCGGCCTTGCTCAACAGCAATAAGAAACCAAGCGACAGTGAAATCGATGCAGCCATGTCGGGGAACCTGTGCCGCTGCGGAACCTACAATCGAATTCGTGCTGCCATAAAACATGTAGCCGGCGTGGCTAAAGCTTAGGAGTGGAGCGTATGCTTAATATTTCGAATCGTCGGAGCTTTCTCGAAGGATTTGGCCTCTCAGCTATCGGTCTGTCGCTTGGATTCAATCTTTACGGCGCCGAAGCCACCAATGAACCTGCCGGAGATAAAGATCCTAAGCCCAAGACGTCATCGAAAGATCAGGAAAAATCATCGAAGGGTCTAAATCCAAACGTCTTCATTCATATCGCATCGTCAGGATTAGTATCGATCGTTTGTCATCGATCGGAAATGGGGCAGGGTATTCGAAGCTCACTGCCTGTGCTGCTCGCCGACGAACTCGGTGCGGACATGGCCTCAGTAAAAATTATCCAGGCCGACGGCGACAAGGCCTATGGTGATCAGAATACTGACGGATCGAATAGTATCCGCGGAATATATGATGATATGCGCCGGGCGGCCGCGACTGCGCGTATGATGCTCGAAGCAGAGGCAGGAAAGCGTTGGAACAGTCCTAGCAAAGATTTGATTTCGGAAGGTGGTTTCGTACATAACATTAAGACTAAGGCCAAGTTCGGCTTTGGTGATCTTGCTGAGGACGCAGGTCGCGGCAAAATTCCTGATCCTAAAGATGTCGTGCACCGTCCAGATAAAGAACTCAAACACGTTGGCAAGATCCTGCCACTCATCGACGGCCCCGCATATGTTGAAGGTAAAGCGATCTTTGGTGCTGATGTAAAGCTTCCAAATATGCTGATTGCGATCATTGCGCGACCACCGGTAGTCGGTGGTAAAGTTTCTAAATTTGACAGCAAGGCAGCACTCGCTGTGAATGGCGTAAAAAAAGTAGTAACTATGCCGGTTCCATCACAGCCCTACATCTTTCAGCCTTGGGGTGGAATCGCCGTTATCGCCGACAACACCTGGGCGGCCATGAAAGGCCGTGATGCCCTGAATGTGACCTGGGAGCACGGACCAAACGAGACATACAACACCCCGGATTTTAGAAAAGAACTCGAAGCATCCGTAAAAAAATCCGGTACAGTTCTCAGACAACTAGGCGATGTTGAGAAGAGTCTTGGTTCCGCAGCAAAGACTTTAGAATCTTCGTACTTTGTACCGCATATTCCCCACGTTTCTATGGAACCTCCCGTTGCGATAGCTCGATTCTCTAAAGAAAACGGGGGGAGCTGCGAGGTGTGGGCACCAACTCAGAACCCTCAAGCGGCTAAGACTGAAGTTGCCAGAATTTTGGGTTTGGATGAAAGTCGTGTCACAGTTCACGTAACTTTGCTTGGTGGAGGCTTCGGCCGAAAATCAAAGGCTGATTTTGTTTCCGAAGCGGCTTTCCTGGCCAAAGAACTTGGGGTACCAGTAAGGGTGCAGTGGACCCGAAGCGACGACATTCATAACGATTACCTCAACACCATCAGCGCCCAGCAAATCTCAGCCGGTGTCGATAAGAAAGGCAAAGTCGTTGCCTGGCGTCACCGAACTGCCTTCCCGCCGATTGGATCTCTTTTCAATCCCAAAGCGAATGTACCTGGAGATGGAGATCTTCAGCAGGGGGTCCTGGATCTTGCTCTTTCGGTACCCAACGTCACGGCAGAGGGCTGCGAAGCCAACTCCCATGTCCGTACAGGCTGGCTGCGTTCCGTCTACAATATCTTTCACGCCTTCGCGATTAATTCTTTTATCGACGAAATCGCCCATGAAACCAAACGCGATATGAAAGATCTCTTTTTGGAGATGATTGGACCTGATCGGAAACTGACGCTCGAAGAACTTGGGGTCAAAGATCTTAAGAACTACGGCGGGGCTCTCGATAAGCATCCTGTGGACGCAGGTCGCTTACGCAATGTGATCAATCAAGTAGCCAAGAATTCAAAATGGGATAAACGCAAAAGCCTCAAGGGCAAGGCTCTCGGCTTAGCCGCTCACCGGAGTTTTCTGAGCTATGTAGCTGTCGTTGCCGCTACCAGCAAAAGAAAGGATGGAAGCCTCTGGGTAGAAGAAGTTTGGGTAGTGATTGACGCTGGAAAAGTCGTGAACGTCGATCGCGTGAGAGCTCAGATGGAAGGGTCTGTTCTGAATTCGATGAATCACGCACTTTACGGTGGTGTGACGCATAAAAACGGAGCGGTCGAACAGTCAAATTTTGATGGTGTTCGCCTCATTCGCATGGGCGACGAACCGCGGCAGATTCATGTGGAGATCATGAATTCTTCACTTGCTCCGGGTGGCGTGGGGGAACCGGGCGTTCCGCCCGTGGCACCAGCCATAGCCAACTCAATTTTTGCTTTGACGAAAGAGAGAATTCGCCACTTTCCAATGCTGCGTCAGAACTCGTAATATTTTTTGATAACTTCTGCACATTCAAGAATGAAGACTTTGGTTTTCGGGTGCTGAAACTTCTCCGCTGGATAAACAATACTTATCGGTGTTGGTGCTTCGAACCAATCGGTTAGCACCGGCACCAGCCTCCCTTTGGCCACATCCTCTCGACAGAAAAACGTCGGCAAAAGAGAAATCCCCAGGCCATTCACCACAAGATCCTTAATTGCCGGCAACTGATCGACCATCGTGCGTCCATCAACTTTGATGCTGATCGCCTTACCCTTATTCTCGAGATGCCATTCATCCTTTCCTGTAAAACGGATACAAGCATGCTTTTCAAGATCTTTTGGATGTTTGGGTTCCCCGAATGTTTTGAGATACGAGGGAGCCGCGAAAATCCCACTCTTCATCGATCCAAGCCGCTTGGCAACCAGACTTGAATCCTTCAGATGACCGGCGCGAATCGCAATATCGACGTTTTCTCCAACCAGATCCACAAATCGGTTGGAGAGGATCAACTCCACATTGATCCCAGGATATTTGTCTAGAAAACTTCGGAGAAAAATGGCCAGAACTCCCCCGAAATCAACCGGACCTGTCACCACCAGCCGGCCTTTTGGAGTCTCTTGCTTACTGGATATAGATGCCTCAGCCGCAGAGATATCGGCGAGTGCCTGCGAACAGGCCTTAAAAAAACTCTCGCCATCTTCTGTCATGCGCAGCTGTCTCGTAGTGCGATGAAGGAGCGTGACGCCAAGGCGTTTCTCCAATGCAGCGACCTTCGCACTTACGGTCGACTTAGGGGCCTCGAGCAAACGCGCAGCCTGGGTGAAACTACCGGCCTGAACGACCTTAACGAAAGCGGCTACATCACTTAGTTCCACGGCTCTTCCACCTTCTGCTGATTTCTATATAAGTAGTTTATAAATCAAATTTGCCGAATGAATTAGAGTACTTTTCAAAAAGCTCATCTATGCGCCCCCAGAGGGACAGAGTGAGCCCAAAAATTTTGGTAAATATACCTTAAAATTTGGGTCGATTCCTAAGTTTTGCTCAAATGTTAATTCGAGATTTGAAACAAGAGCTGGAGTCAGTGAAGCTATTTTGCCTAATTTCGCCGAGATTTCTAAAGAAATCCTAAGATGCGCCATGATTAATGGGTAAATCTGACAAAATTTTATGAGTTGTTACATTTAGTAGCTCTTTGAAGAAGCGTAGACTGATTTCAGTACCAGGCATTGCCTCAAATGCCGTTTTCGTGACTGTCATCATTTGGAAACAACTGCCTCATCCAAATGATCGAAGAGATTTTAGACGAGAAGAATCGAATCAGTGGAAAAGGGTGCAAGAGTTGAATCTTCCCTCTCTGTTTTTCACATTTTTCGGGCTACTGACCACAGCGACAGCACGTGGTGGGGACCTTATGCCTTCTTTTACTGCCTGCATCGACGATCGTCCATGGATCCCCTACACCAATCCCAATCTTAGAAATCCTGGCAACATGCAACTTGTCATGGATTCTGTGGCAAGTGATTTGGGTGTAACAGTGGAAGTGGTGGCTCTGCCTTGGAAACGTTGCCTGGAATCTCTCCGTTCCGGCAAAATCGATGCAATGATCGGTGGGGCAGATGTCCCCTTTACTCGTGAACTCGCGGTTTTTCCAAAACACGGCAATGAG
Source organism: Pseudomonadota bacterium (assembly GCA_004193325.1). Taxonomy (GTDB): domain Bacteria; phylum Bdellovibrionota_B; class Oligoflexia; order Oligoflexales; family Oligoflexaceae; genus Oligoflexus. The sequence continues at coordinate 6,425 of SEDW01000150.1, forward strand.
GTCGACACCAATCGCTCCCTCGGCACAGCTCGCATCATGCTCGTCAAACGCAGTTCTTCGGACGTCGATTGGAACGGCAAAGAATTCATCAATCTCGCCAGACCGGTAGCTGTCGCGATGGGTACCCAGGTCATGATCAATGCTGTGGAGAGCGCAGCCGCTGTTTCGGATCAAGGTGGCAAAACCGATGATCAGAATCTTCGTAAGCTCATCCAAAATCGTGTCGATCTCATGGCTGGTTACGAATTCGATCTCAAAGATCTTATAGAAAAGAATTATCCCGCTCTCGTCACAATGATTCCACAGCCTTTGGTGGAAACTCATTACTATCTCGCCTTTTCGAAACAGTTCCATTCGAGACATTCGCAATTCGCCGAAATCTTCTGGAATAAAATCGCAGCGGATCGTAACTCGGTCCCGTCCCGAACAGGGACTAACTTCAATCAAACCCCAATCATTTCTGCAAGCGCCCTCCGCTAACCGCAGCCTCCCAACTGTCATAATTTTTGACAGTCGCTACACATTCAAACGATATTCACGCTTCGAAATTTTGGTAAAGCACTATTGTCGCAGCTAGTTTATAGAATTCGCAGCCTGGCAACCCTATTGCAGAGGCTCATGTGTGTAAACTTTCTCTTTCTGGGAGTGCTCTATGAAAGCCGCTGTTGTTGTGAGTCTTGCTCTTCTCTCTTTCGTAGCTTGTGGTAAAAAAGGTTCTGACAAAGACCCAAGCCCTACCCCCACGACGCCTGTCGTCGATGTCACTCCAGGGGAAGGTAATGTCAATCCTTCTAACCCATCAAACCCTGCAGAAAACCCTACAA
>SEDW01000987.1 GCA_004193325.1 Pseudomonadota bacterium
GTGACCTCTGCCTACCTGCCTGAGACTTGGTCTCCCTGCTCAACAGAGCGCGCACTCATCATCAACCCTACGATCAGCCTCACTCGTCTCGATGGTGCGGCAGCAGATGTTCAGAGCGTTATCACGAATGATTCGACTGATGGCGAGATCGTCCAGGAATTTGGTCTAGCCTACCGCCGCTGCGGAGAGACAACTCCACCGAACCCAAATCCGAATCCTAATCCTAATCCTAACCCAAACCCAAACCCAAACCCCACCCCCACGCCTCCCAAAGGCCTCGCCATCGGCAGTATCTATAACCTCGTCTCAAGGCACAGCGGTCAGTGCCTCGATGTTAAAGACCATTCGTTGAACAATGGTGCAACGCTTCAACAATGGAACTGCACGGGCGAAGATCATCAGAAATTTCGACTCGTGGATCAGGGCTCTGGCAACTACGGTCTGCAAGGCGTTCAATCGGGCAAGATCATCAGTCTTGAAAATTCCTGGATCGATAACGGCAATGGCGTTATTCAGTGGGATAATTTCATGAGCGACAATCAAAAGCTCATCGTCTCACCCTCAAATCTTGGCTCCTATACAGTCCGCTTCCGACACAGCAACAAGTGTATGGATGTCGATGGGCCTAGCTTTGCTTCCGGCACACGCATTCACCAATGGGATTGTCTGAATGCTCCAAGTCAGGACTGGTTTTTTGTTCCCGCTCGAGGCCCCGTTCAGGCCTACGTGGAATATAGCGTGGTTTCTCGCCACAGCGGCAAGTGTCTCGATGTCTTCGATCATGCGACCTTTGCCGGCGCGAAACTTCAGCAGTGGACCTGCACAGGAGAGCCACATCAGAAGTTTCGTCTCGTGGATTTTGGAGCAGGCAACTATTCTCTCGTCGGTGTGCAGTCCGGGAAAACCCTCTCGGTGGCGGACTCTTCACAAAACAACGGCGCTCAGGTCCTCCAATGGGATGACCAGTGGTCGGCAAATCAACGCCTGATTCTGACGCCTTCCCTCGATGAGAGCTGGGCCCTTCGCTTTAACCACAGCGCTAAATGTCTCGATGTTGATGGGCCTAGCCTAAATGATGGCGCCAAGGTTCAACAATGGGAGTGCCAGGGCGTTGCCAATCAAGATTGGTTCCTCCGTCCTTAACGATAGATTTTTTTTAAGTGAGAGGCCAGCGAATCGGGTCCGCTGGCCTCGCTCATTTTCACGAGAATATTTAACTCGCCTGGCCTGGCTTCGGGCACATATCATAAAATCTTTGTATTCAGAGGCTTAAGGCGACCCTTTACTACATTTCCTACGCCCTCGCCTCATCTTTAGCAAACGGCACTGGACCTTCACGCATGATTTCAGAGAGCATGAGCAGGTTCCAGCTTGGCATAAATTTCAAGACTAGAGGCGCGCATGAACATAGCATTCTGTTACTCAAAACTTTGGACTTCACTGAGGACAATCGCAGCACTTACAGTCCTCACCCAAGTTTCCTGCGCCACTCAAAACTGCGACCTCGACGCCGTCTACAAGATG
>SEDW01000151.1 GCA_004193325.1 Pseudomonadota bacterium
CGTCAATGACGCTAAGAATCTTTTGGGATAATCGAATGCTTAAGTATATTTTAGCCGCATATTTTTGGATCTTATTCATCGCGACTACCTGCGTTCTCTTCAGCTGGCTGGCGGTCGTGCACCTCTATCACAAGCTATTCAAACCTGAGCGCCTTTCGGAAGCAAGCCATGACGTGGCCGTTCTTTGGGGCCGAACTCTTTTTGCTCTGGGACCGGCTTGGACCCACAAGGTTCGCGGTCGTGAGAATCTTCCGGCAGTCGATGCGGAGCCTTACGTTATGGTCGCCAATCACTCGAGCACTGCCGATATCTGGGCCCTCTTCCTCGTCGGAGGTCAATTTCGTTGGCTCTCCAAAGACGCTATGTTTAAAGTGCCTCTCGTGGGTCAAGCGATGCGTTGGGCTGGTTATGTTTCGGTCACTCGCGGCAACAAGCAGTCTCAATATCAGGCGATTGAAACGAGTCGCCAGTGGCTCCGCAAAGGTGTGTCGATGGCCTTCTTTCCCGAAGGCACCCGAAGCGATGATGGCGAAGTAAAAGAATTTAAGGTCGGTGCGTTCCGCCTTGCTCAGGAAGAAAACGTGATGATTGTCCCAGTCGCTCTTCGCGGCACGCGGGACATGCTCGTTAAAAACTCCGGCTTTCCTAAAAAAGCCCATCTCGATATCGAAATTCTGCCTCCGGTTCGTTCCTTTGAAGGCGAAGATTCCCGGGCTTTCGCCAATCGCGTGCAGGCCTTACTTGTGAGTCATCTGAGTCGTCCCACTCACGCGGCAGCGGCGCAGACTCACAGCCTAAAAAAAGAGGCCCCCCAGCTTAGCTAGGGAGCCCCGAGTCATACGATGAAACTATTAACGTTTCATATTGATTACTTCTTCAAGCATCGTGTCCGTCGTGGTTACTGAGCGAGAGTTCGCCTGGAAACCGCGTTGGGTACGAATCATTTCCACAAACTGCTGAGCCATGTCCACGTTGGATTCTTCGAGAGTCGAAGCGTAGATCGAACCGCGTGTACCGGTTTGTGCTGAGCCGATGCGTGGGTCGCCTGATTCCTGAGTTGCAAAGAACTGGTTACGACCAGCTTTTTGCAAGCCATCGACGTTTTCGAAAGTCGCGAGAGCGAGGCCTGCCAAAGTCTTTTCAACACCGTTGGTGTAGTAGCCTTTGACTTTGCCATCAAGGTCGATCTTGATCGACTTGATGTTGCCCGACTCGTAACCGTTCTGACTGTGAAAGACCGTGATTGAGTTGGCTGCCACTGATGTGGAAGCACCGACTCCATTGCCGCCTTCTGTTGCCATATTCTTGCCGAAGTCGAGAGCGATCTTCTGATTCGGTGTTGCACCTTTCGAGAAGTTTGCACCGAGGTCTTCCGATTCTTCGGAGAGAAGGTTGCCCTTCGCATCGAAACGAACGACACCCTTACCAACTTCTTTGAGTTTCTCATCACCACCGTCGGTAACTTCCTTACCGTCGACAGTCTGATGATATTCCCAGGCGATACCTTCATCCGACTGAATGCGTTTGAAGTAGGTGGTCATAGCATGCTTGTTACCCTGGCTGTCGAAGACGTTAACTGAGTTAACGAAGTCTGAGCTTTCGATCGGGTCATTAATATCAAATGGAGTGTCTCTGACTTCCGTGCGGCCATCGAGGTTGACGTTCAGGACAACCTTTTCAGTCGACTGTGGAGGCAGGTTATTCGTCTGAAGACGAATGTCCGAGAGGAGTGGTGAGAGACGACCGTTTTTATCGGCCTCATAACCTTGGAGGTGACCACCGCTGTTATCAGCGAGGAAACCATCTTTGTCGAAGTTGAATGCACCAACGCGAGTATAGAATTGTCCGCCCGCTTCTTGTTTTTCACCTTTAGGGTTTGCAACAACGAAGAAACCAGCACCCTGTACCGCGAGATCGGTGAGACGATCCGTAACAGTCAAACCACCTTGGGTATGCACAGTACGAACGTCGCTAACCCTTGCTCCTCGTCCAATCTGAGCTGAACCCGTTGAACTCATAGTGTCGGCTGATAGAAGATCGTCGAATTCCACGCGATCATACTTAAATCCTTTGGCGTTTGCGTTCGCCAAGTTGTTCGCGACAACGGACATACTGTCCGACATCACGTTCATACCAGTCACACCTGTATAGAGAGCTTGAGTAATAGCCATATCACCTCCGTAACGCACATCTTAGATCTTTTAAAAGATTATCATGTGAATTCAGGGTGAGTAGATGGCTGTGTAAATGCAGACATTAGGGGGATTTAGGCAGAGATGAGTGGGCAGGAAGGATCCTGCCCCGTATGGATTAGCCGACGGCTTTCATCTTACTAAGACTGATCTTTTCTGCTTCGCCTGGATTATTTTCCAACCACTTCTTATATTCTTCTGGCTGAAGCTTCGGCGAAGGAACTCCGTCTGGACGAGGATTCTCGATAACGTCCTGCCAGCCTTCATGAAGAGTTCTGAGGATGCTCTCAACGTTTTTGAGGCATTCGATATCGTTGTTGATATTACCTTCGATCAGTTTGTCGATCATGAAGATATAGAGGCTTTCGAGATCAACAGCAAGCTGGCCGCCGCTTTTGAAGTCGAGAGTGGCCATGAGTTCCGAAAGGATGGCTGTTGCCTTGCTGAGGTTACGACCCTTGTCGGCGATCTTCTTCTCAACCATTGCAACCTGAGCATGTTTTACGAAGCGAATTGCACCTTCATAGAGCATCAGAAGAATCTTCTCACGGCTAGCCGTAGTCACTTGTGTTTTCTGATACGTTTTGTAGGGGTTATTCATCTCGATGCTCCTGTTTAGCCTTCTCCACCACCGAACTTCTGTGCGAGGAAGTCGCCTTGCGCCTTCATCCCAGCTAAGTTCCCTTCTAATGCAGTGAATCGGCGTTTAATCGTTTCTTCTTTACGGGCAAAATCTGCCTCTTTCCGTTTTATCTGTTCATCCTGCCCTTTGATCACGGTCTCTAGGGATTTTGAACGACTTTTGAGCATTCCGTTGGATGAGTCTCTCAGGCCTTTGATTCGATCTGCCAGGCCAGCAGCCAGTCCAACGCCGCGCTCGGTCTTTACGAAAAGATTGGCGACACTATCATAATCTTCGGTCAACGCTTTTTTAACTTTAGTCGCATCGATATCGAGTTCACCGGTTTTGGCGTTCGTGGTAATCCCGATCGAGGCTAAGGTCTGGTATTTACCGCCGGTATCGACCGCATTTTGCAATGCCGACTGCAGCGTTCTGATAACGGCCTTAATCGTCCCGTCCGACGCAAGGATTCCGGCCTTTTGCGTCTGCTGATTCACCTGAAACTGATCGTTAACAAATTTCGCGACTGCGTTGTATCCCGTCACGAATCCCTGGATGTTTTCCACGGTGCCTTCGATATCATGCGTTATGTTCACTTCGACTCTCGTTCCGGGCTCCGCTCTTTTCACGTTAAAAGCGATGCCGCTCACGAGTTCGTCGAGTGTGTTGTCTTCATCCGTCACCGGAACATCTTCAAACAACACATCGAGGTTACGACCGATGACCTGCTCTTTGAACTCAAGGAAAGTTGTATCTTCGTCAATTTTGATTTTGGATTCCGCACCGGATTTTTCACTCAAAACCATAAGCCGGAAGGGATCTGGCTGAAACTTGGTATTGATGACCATGGCTTTGACGCCACCGTCGGTTCCGTTGATGGCAGTCGCGACATCCTGGAGTGTGGCACCTGGTTCGACCGTAACCTCAAGGTCTTCTTCACCCTGACGTTCGATTCGCATGTAACCGAAGCCGACCTTGGTTTTATCCTTGTCAGGAAAGCCGTAGGCGAGCTCTTTCTCAGAGCGGGACATGCCCCGAACTTCGAATTCGTAGCTTCCCGGAACACTGGGCCCGGTGATCTCACCATCGAGGATATCCGGGTGAGTTGATTCGACTTTCAGCTTCTTAAAGTCGGTGTTAGTCTTGAGCTTATTTAGCGAGGTATCGAGGCCGTCAACGAGGTCCACGAGCTTTTTAAACTCATCTCGCTCTTTAACGACTTTCTCTTTGCGTGCTGTCGCGTTAGTGATTGGAATCTTTTCGGCTTCGATCAGATCCTGAACGACTTTAGGATCGAATAATCGGGAAGACGAGCCTGGCATTCTAACGCCCATAAGGCCTCCGGAAGAGAAAGATAAAGAAAAGGAGAATGGGGACGATGAGTTATTTTAATCCGAGTACAGGCGAACAGTTCAAAGAAAGAAATGAACTTCTTCAGCTTTGTATGCGTCCCGATCCGCTGCCTTTTCCGATAGCCGATGAATATCCTATCGTACTCTCCGAAGAAGCGCGGACCACGAGCTACTGTCTCAACTCTAACAACCGTATATGCTCTCACGCCAATCTCTGGCCACGATCAGTGATCGACCGCCTGGGTCGGACCAAAGCTCAGATAGGGCTTATTGGAAATGTCGCTACCGATCCCAGCATGCAGGGTCGGGGACACATGCGGGAACTTCTATCAAATCTGGAAGAAATTGCAAAAAAACACAACCTGGACGCCCTCGTGTTGTGGAGCGATCTGGACCAATTTTATCATAAACTCGGGTACGAGTCAGTAGGACAAGAATTGCACCTCGGCTACCCAAAGACCGACAGTAAAAGATCCAATTCCAGGTCTTTTCTAGGGGAATTCCGTTTGAATGGCGAACTCGATGAAGGGGAAATCGAACGCATGATCGCCCTTCGCCCGAATATTCCTCTCACTCTCGAGCGCAGTGCGGCGGAGTTCAAAAAACTTCTGACGATTCCATGGCTCGATTGTTTCCGCATCTATAAAGGCGGCGAACTGGTCGGCTCAGCTTTGATAGGCAAGGGTTACGACATGGTCGGGGTGATTCACGAGTGGGGGGCAACGGATGTCGACACGATGATGATTCTGATCGATCACATCGCGAAGACTCTGCCCTTTGAGGCTCTGATGCTTTTGGTGCCGGAGAACATCGAAAGTTCTTGGAGATCGGTACTGGTTAAACATTCGGAAAGTTATGAAAAACATCCAATGGCGCTGGTGAAATATCTGAACACAAAAGAAAAGAGAGAGGATCTCTCCTCTCTCTTCGTCTGGGGACTCGATTCAATCTGAGATAGATTAGCCTTGCTGTAGCAGGGACAAAGCCATCTTAGGCAGAGAGTTCGCCTGCTGAAGTACCGAGGTACCAGCCTGCATAAGAATGTTGTTTTTGGTGAGCTCCGAAGTCTCTTCCGCAATATCCACGTCTTTGATACGCGAGTTGGCAGCCGAGAGGTTTTCGATCGAAACGGCAAGGTTTCGGATTGTCGAAGACAATCGGTTATCGATCGCACCGAGTTCACCGCGAACAGATGATACGTGTTCGATCGCGCCGTCGAGAATGGACAAGCTGCGTTGAGCATTGACCTTGGATTCTACGGATAGTTCTTCGAGACCGAGCTTGTCAGTGTTGACGTCAGCGCGGAAAGCATCGAAAGAAATTCGGTCGACACCCAAAAGGTTTTGACCACCGGTGTTGACCTGAATGTCGAGACTACCGCCAGTACCATCGAGAAGTACGGTACCGTTAAATTCGGTAACGTTCGCGATACGGTCAACCTCTTCCTTGAGCGCCTGATATTCTTCGTTAAGGTACTTACGTTCCTGATTACCGATGGTATCAGAAGCCGCTTGAACCCCAAGTTCTCGAAGGCGTACGAGAATGTTTTGGACTTCTTCCAAACCACCTTCAGCCACCTGAATAAGTGAGATACCATCGGAAGCGTTACGCTGGGCCTGGACAAGGCCTCGTGTCTTCGCTCGCAATTTTTCGGAGATCGCAAGACCAGCGGCATCGTCGCCCGCTTTGTTGATACGATATCCGCTCGACAATCGTTCGAGGGAACGATCGAGAAGTTTTCTCGTGTTAACCATGTGCCGCTGTGAGTTCAAAGCCGAGATGTTGGTCGCAATACGCAAACCCATGGAAACCCTCCGAAACACGTCGAGGAGAAAGCTTATAAGCCCTAATCTGAAAGGCCTTGGCCCAAGCAGAAACGAACTTTAAAAAATATAGGGAAGCTCAACTTGATTCTAACATGGCGTTACAAGCAGGCACAAGCGGGGGGCAGCGCTCTCAGCACTGCAAAGATTGCCCGGTTTTCATAAACCGGGCTGATACTTAGGAAATCTAGATTTTAGGGAACAAAGTTCCGGCGCGAAATTCGTCGTAAAGTGGCGAGAAAGATTTTTCATCGAGAATGAGCTGCGGTTTATCGTCACCGAAAGAGATCAGGTAAACCTTGGCTCCCGCATCAAAATAAAAACGCAAAGCAAAGGCATTATCCCCTTCCAAATCAAGGCGAAAGAGTTCTTCTCCTGCTGGACTCCCGGCCTTGCGGTAGCCCTCGATCTTAAGCTTGGAGACTCTCTCCATCCATTTAAAGAGGGGCTCTTCCGGATAGACCGAACGCTGCCCTTCCCGCCAATCTTTGGATTGCCTGACGATGGCTCTGATCTTCTCCTTATAGATGAGCACGATCTTGTTCAAGGCGGCGGGATCGAGAAAGGTCGGACTTTCCACGGCGAGGCGCGCTGGCGCTCGTTCGAGGAGGCTAATCGTTTCGCGGTTCCAGAGAAAGACTGCGTTTTTCTGCATATCGAGAGTAAAAAAGTCAGAAGACTGAAAGCCTCTCTGGCCAACCCTATAGACAAGATTTTTATTGTTATTTAATTCGACCGTAAACAACTGAACATCGTTCTCGAGGCCATACTCAGAAAGTTTCAGACGCGAAGCATCGCCCATGACCTTGGTCGCCCAGAGAGGTGAGAGATCAAACCAAAGATCCTTTCCCTTAGGACCCGCAAGAAGAACCTGAGGCTCTTTATCTTTGCCGTTTTCCAGGTATTCGATCCAACCATAACTGATGCTCAAGGGTGTGAACTTCACCTTATAGCGGGCATTGGTCAAACTTATGCTTCGAATATCCTGAGAACTAAAGCTCTCCCAGGCCTGCCCTTCTTCGTGTTTGGGCCCCTCATCGACACTCACCCAGAGAGCGGCGATAAGTCCAAGAATGGCAAAGACCAGCGCTGGCCAGATGCGTCTTTTCACGCTCATATCTTAGTCCTTTTTCGACGATTCACGTAAAATCCAAAAGCCAGCACCAGGAGCGGCACGAGATAGATCGAACCGTGAAAGACCAAAAGTTCCTTTTTGTTCTCGTGACGAATGAGGACGTCTTCTTCGGATTCCGTCACTAAAGGCCCAATCTGCTACCTTGGGATCGATTTCAAAACTACCGGAACGAAAGGTCATCATGGACAGTCGATCGGAATTGGATTTGAGCGTCGCTGTTGCAGGATGCTGAGCAAAATTATTCGAATAAAGGAAATAACGATCCGTTTTTTGTTTGGAGTTGGTGACAAAGCGTTCGTCATGGGCCAAAGGTTTCGTGACATATTTCAGGCCCAGTGCCGCCAGAAACTTTGGCAAATCATCATCGCTATTGGAGACGCCACTTAGTTGGTCTGTTTGATCGATATCCAGAGCCAGCAGGATCCGGCCTCCTTGGTCGAGATAGCGCCTCATAGCCTCGATTTCCTGGCTTCCAAAGCTCGCTGTTGGGCCGATGATGCCGAGGATCTTGGCTTCAGCGGGAACGTCCTGAAACAGAGCTGTCAGTCGACGGGATCTGTAGTTTTGGCTACGGAGAATTCCTTCAAATATGGACATGGTTCGCAGGGGACTTCCCGACTCCCAGAGCATTTCACCGTGAGTGGACGTGAAATAGATAATCCCGGGATCACTCGTCAGCTGAAGAACTGCTTTTTGAAAGGCACTGTCAAGAGAGCGCAGATTTCTCCTGGCCTCTTCCATCCGATCCCCAACCTCAAA
>SEDW01000152.1 GCA_004193325.1 Pseudomonadota bacterium
ACATTGAAAAATATTATGCCGCCGGTCGTATACCCGGCGGTTTTGTTAAGCGCGAAGGAAGATTGAGCGAGCTCGAGACTCTCACTTCACGCCTTATCGACCGCCCTCTACGTCCCTGCTTTCCAGAAGGCTACCTGAACGATACACAAGTTATCGCCACAGTTATGTCCCTTGACCCACTTCATCATCCTTCGAGCCTCGCTTTGGCTGGTGCCAGCGTTGCTCTTATGATCAGTGATATTCCATTCAACGGTCCAGTTGCGTCCCTTCGCATCGGCCGTAAAGATGGCAAACTCATCATCGATCCACTACCGGCTGATGATTCGGATCTCGAACTCGTCGTTGCTGCAACTCCAGATGCAGTACTGATGGTTGAAGCGGCTGCTAAATTCCTTTCTGAAGCTGAAATGATCGACGCGATCGCTTTTGCTCAGAAGTCGATGAAGCCGATTCACGATCTTCAGCTCGAAATCCAAAAGGAAATCGGCAAAGCGAAGAAAGATCTCGTTCGCGATGCAAACGCAGACGCTCTTTATGCAAAAGCTCAAGGCGTTGCCGGCAGCCTCGTAAAAGACGCTCTCGTGATCAAAGAAAAACAAACTCGTCAAAAAGCTTTCCGCGACATCAAAGCAAAGCTTGCTGCTGAATTGAACCCTGAAAACAGCGGTTCGGTTGGCAAAGCCTTGCACGTTGCTCTCGAAAGACTGCAATACGACATCATGCGCGCCATGATCCTTGATGACAAAAAACGTATCGATGGTCGTTCGTTCACCGATATCCGTAAAATCACTTGTGAAACCAAGGTTCTCAAAAGAACTCACGGTTCGGCTTTGTTCACCCGTGGTGAAACACAAGCTCTCGCAACGATTACTCTCGGTTCTGGTGACGACGAGCAACGTATGGACTCGATCACTCAACCAAACGCTACCAAAAGCTTCATGTTGCACTATAACTTCCCACCGTATTCGGTTGGTGAAGCTCGTCCCCTCCGCGGCATCGGCCGTCGTGAGATCGGACACGGTGCACTTGCTGAAAAAGCTTTGACCGCAGTTCTTCCTGCTCCAGGCACTTTTAACTACACCATTCGTTTGGTGTCGGAAGTTCTTGAGTCGAACGGTTCGTCTTCAATGGCAACTGTTTGTGCGGGTACAATGGCTCTTCTCGACGCCGGTGTGCCGATCAAACAACCAGTCGCTGGTATCGCAATGGGCTTGATCATGGAAGGCAGCAAATATGCGGTTCTTTCAGACATTCTCGGCGACGAAGATCACCTCGGCGACATGGACTTTAAAGTAACGGGTGGACAAGAAGGCATCACTGCTCTTCAAATGGACATCAAAATCGGCGGCATCTCGTCAGCGATCCTGGGCGAAGCCCTTGAGCAAGCTCGCGTCGGTCGTCAGTTCATTCTCCAAAAACTCGTGGCTGCCATCAACACTCCTGCTGAGATCAGCGAATACGCTCCTCAGATCTTCCAAATGAAGATCAAAGAAGAGAAGATCCGTGACCTCATCGGACCAGGTGGTAAAACCATCAAGAAACTCGTTGCTGAACTCGGCGTAAAAATCGACATCAACGACGACGGTGTTGTTAACATCATCGCTCAAGATGGTGCGACTGCTGAGCGTGCGAAACAAGCGATCCGCGGCATCACTTCTGATCCAGAAGTTGGCGCTATCTACCTTGGCCTTATCAAGAAAATCGTCGACTTCGGCGCCTTTGTTGAAATCCGCCCAGGTCTAGAAGGTCTTCTCCACATTTCTCAGCTTGAGAATCGTAAAGTTGATCGCGTGACTGACATCATTCAAGAAGGCGAGCAAGTGCTCGTTAAAATTATCGATGTCGATCGCCAGGGTAAGATCAAATTGAGCCGTAAAGAAGCTCTTGGTCAAAAACCTACAGTTTAAGTTTAATTCCGAGTGAAGGGCATCCTATGTTCAAACTTCGATACGCTGAAGGCTGTGAGCCGGCTTACATGACAGAACACTCCGCGGCAGCCGACCTGGTTGCCCGCGAAGCGGCTCTTCTGCCTCCGGGCAAGGTTGTGCTCGTGCCAGCTGGTGTATGGATTGAGAGTGTAGAGTGGGATAAGGTTCCTCAAGGGTTCATTCCTGAGCTGCAAGTACGTGCCCGTTCGGGCCTCGCTCGTAAGTCGAGCATTACGCTCGCCAACGGCGTTGGTACAATCGATGCAGATTACAGGGATGAAGTTGGGGTGCTTTTGATCAATCTCGGCGAAGAGGCCTTCTATATTCAGCAGGGTGACCGGCTGGCTCAGATGGTTCTTAATCTCGTCGCCCGTATTCCAGACCTTCCAGTTGGCGGTCTTCGCACGGGCGGTTTTGGGTCCACGGCAGTGTCTTCTAACTCGTCAGTATCAAGCAACGGTTGATGTAGGGAGAAGCATAAGCTTCCCCGCACCAGCGGTTAGATCAAGGGCTAGGTCCACTAGCTCTTTACCTTTCTGATTATCTCCCACTTTAAAGTAGAGCTGACCGAGGCACATCACCAGTGATGGCTTGTTGCCAAGGAGCACCTTTAATTGTTCGAGGAGTGAGATCGAACGATCGTGGTCCTCACTTTCCAGACAGGCTTGTGTAAGCGCCATCAGATAACGACTATTCTCCACATCCACCGAGATACTTTTCCCGAGCCAGTAAACGGCCTCGTCAGCCATTCCAATCTTACGATAGACACTTCCTATGCCCCCCATCGCTTCCGCGTCGTTAGGCTTAAGTGCGAGCGCCTTACGGTAGAAGGAGAGCGCCTCTTCGTTGGAATGGGTAAAGAGCGCAATCTTGGCGAGTCCAAGATAGGCCTCACGTTGAACGCTTTCTTCGGCGGTGCAGAGTTCAAAGCAGGACATAGCTTCTTCGTAGAGACTTGCTTGAATGAGGGTCTGACCCTTTAAGACGAGAAGTCTTCCGCGATAATCACTGTGACTACCCCAACGCCCGAGCTCAATATCCAGCGCTGTTTCAAATTCTTCAAAGCTGAGTTTAGCCGTTCTCTCCAAAGTCGCCATGACATGCGTGAAGTCGCCAGCAAGCGGCAGTTGAATTGGCTTTTCTGAGATTCGGGTCTTAAGAAACTCAGAGAGAGCGAGAGCCATGTGATTGTTCGTATAATGATCTTCGACCAGACCAATAATGTCTTTTCTCTGAATCGGATTTAAAAGCACATCACGAAGCGAAAGTGCAAGCGTGTTGGGATTCGTAACGACAAAGCTCGAATCGACCACCGAGGCGATCGGATGTTTGCCATCGATCAGGACCTTGACGCCGCAAGCCATCCCTTCGAGTACCGTAAAGAGACGTTCTGTCGCATCCTGACCTTCGCTCATCGACACGTAGAGTTCCGCAGCGGACATCAGATCGATAAAGAAAGGACGAATATCCTGAGCGATAAACATGATCGACTTGGTCATACCCAGATCGACTGCACGGTACTTTACAGAGTCTTTATTGGAAGCATTGCCGATGAAGAGAAGCTTCGCTCTTTCAAAGAGATTTTTATCCAAAGCTTCGAGCATTTTAAAAGCGGCCATCAATTCAAATGGAGCCAAGTCATCACTCAATGGGCTGACGACGAGCAGGTCATTGCTTTCGACTTTGAGATAGTCTCTGAACTTAAGACGCAGCTTTTCGTGGAAACCAAATTTCTTCGCTTGAATTTCTGGTTCTAACTTCAAGATCTTTTCAGGCGCGCAGCCCATGAATTCCAAAGTTTCCGCCACGGAATCATCAAAGATAAGAAAGCCACTGGCGTTGTTGATGCAGTCCTGGAAATCTTCGCTTTTCTCTAAAATAGCCTGCTTGAGTTCCTCTTCCTTTTGACAGAAGACCAGGAAAGGCTTTTGATGATGATAGGCATAACGAAAGGCCTGATAGGTCGAGGCATCAAGAAGCCCCGATGCTACAATTACATCCGCCTTCGCTATTTCATCTTCCACCCCCAGCATATAGCCAGGCAGGTGCTGATCCTCGATAAAGGTCTGCAGGGGAATCTCAGTCAGATAGCTTTCCGAGCTGATCTCGTCCAGCAATCCCAGAGCTTTGATGTCGAAATTTTCGCTAAGAGGACTGAAAACCTCAAGCAATCGAATGCTGTGGTTCGCACCCAAAATCAGCGCAACACTCAATTTTCTTTCCATGGACCCGTCCCTGTTAGCACATCAGACTTCGACATTCGAGCTTTTGGCGAGCTCGGCAGAGCAAAATGCATCTTCGTGGGTATTACAAATTCTTCAGTCTCAACGAGAGCTCCGAACTTGAATTCATTGGTGACAATACTTGTGCCTGACTTCACTGGCACGAGAGCGACTTTGACTTCGCCGGGCTTCATATCGCCGAGAACCACACCTTTGGTATCAACAGCGATCTGTTTGCCAGCGAGGCTTACGAGTTTGAGCTCCACTTTATGAGCCAGAACATTGGAGTTGTTGCGAAGAGTCACACGAATCTTGGCGCTCTCTGAAGGCTCGAGAATACCGACCTGACTGCCGCCCTCTTCAGAAACCAAAGCCATGCTCATTGAGATATCAGGTTTTTTCGTTTCTGTGAGTTCGACGTAGAACTCCTTTTCACGATTTGGGACTGGCCATCCGCTTCGAGCAAGGCCAGCACGCATGCGGACGCTGCCTTCCTTGGCACTGACTTTCATGTCGAATTTCATAGTGCCGTTCAAAGTCTGACCCGCTTCGATCTTGCCAATCAGCATCTCGTTCGTGCCAAGACTCGATTGAATCGAACTCAGGTAAACAGAGAGACGATAAATCGGTTTTTTCGAGACGTTTTTCAACTGATAAGGGACTTCAAGAGTCTTGCCTTCCTGCATGGACAGGCGTTTAGGCATCTGAACCGTGAACTGAAGGTTCTTATCGTCGTCGGCACTTTCACCGGCTTCGGCCCAGTTGACCTTTTGATCACGAGCTAGCCACTCCGTCGTTGACTTGTCGAAATCAAGCAAACTTTTCTTTACGAAGGCGTCAGCACTGGCTTTCCAGTAGCTCGAACGTAGACGTTCTGGAGGAAAAGGCACACCATCACGCTTGGCAAGTTCGCCGAGGAATTTGGTGGCGAAGAGAAGGGGGACGTCGGGATCCGTGTCTTTCTTTTCCGATGGCACAAGGTAATAAGCTTTTTGTGAACGTGAGGCGCTCATCACTGTCTTGGCTTTTTCCTGATCCAGACTATGGTCGAGGAAACGCTCGCTCTTGTAGCGATAGTCGCCGAGAAGGTTGAGGTTTGTTTTGTTCTTAGAGATCGGCTGAAGCCAAATATCCGGTGAGATACCGATATTTTGGATCGAGATGCCTTTGGGGGTAAAATAACGGGCAATCGTGAGCTTCAGAGCTTGTTCGCCTGGAAGTTCAAAGACGGTTTGTACCGATCCTTTGCCAAAGCTTGGCTCGCCGATGACGACAGCGCGGCCTTGATCTTTGAGAGCGCCAGCCACGATTTCACTGGCCGAGGCGGTGTCACCGTTCGTCAGGATCGCGATTGGATAATCGAAGTGATAGAGATTTTTCTTAGCCATATCAAACTCACGGCTACGGCCCTGAGTGGTGAGGATCTTACCTTCGTCGAGGAAAAGATCGGCTACTTTAACAGCTTGATCGAGGAGTCCACCTGGATTTGAGCGCATGTCGAGCACAACACCGATGATAGGACTTTTACTTTGCTGAGCCTTGATCAGAGCTTCCCTGAGTTCAGCTGCTGTGCGAGAGGAAAAGCTATCAATAAACGCGTAGAAGACATTGCCCTTAGGCGAAGGAATGATTTTGGCTTCAACCGAATCGACCTGAATAATTTCTCGGGTCAACTGAACACTGCGAGGAGCAAGATCGCCATCTCTGAGCAAAGAGAGTCTGACTTTAGTACCTGGCTCGCCCCGCATGTACTGAATGAGATCGTCAAGCGTCGTACCGAATGTGTTTTTCTCGTCGATTTGCATGATGCGATCGAGCTTTGCAACACCAGCGCGTGAGGCGGGGCTCTTAGGCAGCGGCTTAACAACGGTCAGGACATCATCCTGCATACCGACGACAACACCGAGGCCACCGAACGATCCTTCCGTCCCTTGACGAAGGTCACGATATTCTTCTGAGTCGAGGAGATTACTGTGAGGATCGAGGCCCGCGAGCATTGCGTCGACGATCATATGCGCACCGTTTTTGGAGTTCTTTTTCTTCTCGCTGCCAGCAGCTGGGTGGCGGTCGAGGAAGCGCGCGACTTTTAGGGAATCGCGAACCATTTCATCAAAGGTGTAAGTCTCTGCCAGCTTAATGCTGATGGTCTCACCAGCCTTAGTAATGGCCCAGGTGTCAGGGCTTGGAAAGCTCAGGCGAATGAAGTCCTGGACCTCTAACGCCTTAAGGGTTTCTTCCATCAGCTTACGATTACCAACGCGATCCTCGTCCACGTAGTAGTTCTGAACGATGGTCATGATCGAATCGATCAGGAGCGAATCAGAGAGACCCGCATTGGCCTTCGGTTCGGTTTTTTTACGCTCTGCCCTAGGGCGTTGAGCCAGATCTTTTACGGCCCCAATAGCGGAAAGCTCCACTTTTGAGTCAAATCTGGGCACTACCCACACCTGAGTTGCTCCGAGTAATACGAAGGCAACAAAAGCGTAGAGGACTGTTTTGAAAGTGGCTCGTTTCCAGTGCTGCATGGTTTGGTCTCCCTGCAGCCCTATCGACAAGTAGGAAATTTTGTTTAGGTTGGGAGAAAATACTGCCCAGCTGGCCAGTTTTTGGGGTCAAGACGGGCTCTTACAACAGACTGAAACCAAGGAGATTTCGGCTGGGGATGCCGTAAAACCAAAATAAATCTTAACAATTTTACTATTCCGCCGAAGAGGTCTCTGAAGCCGCAGTATAGCCTCGGAGGATTTATGGTTAGGGATGTAAGAAGCGCGCAAGCGATGGATAAAAGAGATGTTTCCGGGAAGTTTTTGCCTAGGTCCATCGCCATCGCCGGAACCCTGCTTTGGGCGCTCACTTTTGCTTCTCAAAGCCAGGCCGCTCCAAAGGAACAGGATCTTGAAAACAAGATCTGGACATCCAACCTAAACGACTATGAAGCCCTGGAACGCTTGGCCGTTAGAAAGCTTCAGATCAACGCCGGTGCTTATGAGCACTACCTGATCGCCGAACTCTCCCTCCGTATGTTCAAACACAATCCGTCCGAACTTCGATATTTGAAAGTCGCGTCTGAAATGAGCCAACAGGCTATCGAGAT
>SEDW01000988.1 GCA_004193325.1 Pseudomonadota bacterium
CCCTGCTTGCGACCATCACCTTTTACGGCTGCTATCTGATCATGGCGATCCAGGCCGCCGACGGGGTCTTGAGTTTGGGTAACCTCACTCTTTACGTGATTGCCTTCCGCCAGGGTCAGCAGTCCTTTCAATCCTGTCTCACCGCGATCGGTGGGATGTATGGACACAATCTCTACATGTCGAACCTCTTCAGTTTTCTGGAAATATCCACGCTCCATGCTAAGGCTCCGAAGGGGGCTTCGGTCCTGCCGGCAAGGGCCGAAAAAGGAATCCGCTTCGAAAGCGTGGGGTTTCGCTATCCGGGCCGGGACCAATGGGCGCTACGAGGCATCAACCTCTATATCCCTGAGGGCAAAAGTCTGGCTCTGGTCGGACACAACGGAGCCGGGAAGACGACCTTTATCAAATTGATCTGCGCACTCTATCTGCCGACCGAAGGCCGCATTCTCCTCGATGGCAAGGATCTGAGGGACTATGAGCAAGTCGAGTTACAAAAGCGGATTGGAGTGATCTTTCAGGACTTCAATCAGTATCACTTTAGTCTGCGGGAAAACATCGGAATGGGCAGCGTGGCGAATCTTGGTGACGAGGCGAGAATCGATCGTGCGGTGACACGGGTCGGTGCCGACGAAATTCTCAAAGGCATGAATGAGGGGCTCGACACCATGCTTGGGCGCTGGTTTAGTAACGGCGTGGATCTCTCAGGTGGGCAATGGCAAAAGATTGCTCTCGCGCGCGCGTTTGTGCGGGAGGAAGCTGATATTTTGATCTTGGATGAACCCACTTCGGCCCTCGATGCCGAAGCGGAACAAAAGATCTTTGAACGCTTTCAGCAACTCGCCAAAGGCCGCACGACGATTCTGATCTCGCACCGTTTCCCAACGGTTCGTATTGCGGATCACATCGTCGTGATCGAGGGCGGCCAGCTCGTCGAAGAGGGCAATCACGAAGCTCTGCTTAACGCCAATGGCCGTTATGCTGAGCTCTTCGCCCTCCAGGCCAAGGGTTATCTTTAATCTCCCTGGCTCATGTCCTTTTCCAATCGGCGATTGGGAATGAGCCAGAGAATGGCGACGAGAATATAGAGCGAGCAGGCGAAATAGGGCGACCAAAAGCTCAAGGAAATGGCAGCGAGATAGATCGCTACGGAAGCGGCACCTTTATAATCGCGCTTGAGCGTCATGACGAGAGCTGAGTCTTTGTCATGTATCGCGAAGAGTCTGTTCACCTGCAGTTCATAGGCAAAGCCAGACATCAGTAGCACAAAGCCATAAAAGGCTACAGGTAAAGACTCATAGTGGTTCTCTCCCATCCAGGCCGTGACGAAGGGAACAAGCGAGAGCCAGAAAAGCAGATGAAGATTCGCCCAGAGAACCTGACCGTTGACCTTTTTCACCGCGTGGTAGAGGTGGTGGTGATTGTTCCAGTAAATGCCGATGTAGATAAAGCTCATGATATAGCATAAAAACACGGGAATCAGTGGTTTTAGTGCCTCCCAGCTCGCCACATGCGGCACCTTTA
>SEDW01000989.1 GCA_004193325.1 Pseudomonadota bacterium
AGAAACAAGAGCTTAAAGGATCCTGTTAATTTTACCCAAAAAGGGACGATTAACAGTCCATACGTTTCTTTTATGGACAAAAGTATGAAGCAGCTTCTGCTCCTATTATTGATATTTATCAACCTCAGCGCCTGTAACTCCGGACTAATGATCTGGGTGCAAGGTGGGCCGAGCTTTTCGATTCAGAGCCAGGCCAACCTCGTGGCCAAAGACTCCTATACTCTCGCCTGGGATTCCGCTGGCAAAGCCGGCGCTTATGAGATTAAAATTTCCAAAGATCAATCCTGCAAAGACAGTAGCCTTTTCACTATGCAAGGCATCAAGACAACTAGCGTTGATCTCGACTTCCTCGCCGAAGGGGACTACTTTCTTTGTGTCTTCGCTCAGTTCAATGGCAATCTGATTCCAGCTAAGAATAACGGCATCGCAGTCACGATTGATCGGTTCGCCCCAGTCGTGACTATGCCGGAGGATGTGCAAACCGTATCAAGTCGATTCAATCCCACTTTTGAAATTAATGATATTTCCAAGGTTTCGATCGTTTGGACACAGCTCTCAGGTGATGGAATTGTGTCCTTTGATAATCCCAGCTCTATGACACCGGGCATTAGCGCGAATCGCACAGGCCTATATAAGATCAAAGCAACGGCGACGGATCAAGTGGGCAACAGTACCTCGTTCACTTCCCAATTCTTTTGGGATGAAGCTGCAGCCGTGCCTAGCGATGCCCTCCTAGTGCGCAGTGGAATTGCGACCAATGGCTATATTAACTTTGCGGATAGGCTCAACTCACAACCCCTGTGGCAATTACAAAACAATGGGAGCCTTGTCGCGCAATATACCGTTGCCATCGCCGATCCGGGCTTTTCCGTAAGCTGCAATTCGTCTCAAAGCTACGACCAAAGCAATATTCCGAAAGCTCCTGACTTAACCGTCGATGGAACCTACATCCTCTGTGCCAAGCTTAGCTCAATTGGGTCTGCTGCAGTCTATATCAAATCACAATCTGTTGTGCGCGATACGCTGGCGCCGATCGTTAGCAGTTTCATCTCTGCGAATGAAGCAATCGATGGTTACATCAATTATGTGGAACGAAACTCATCGCAAGGTCTAGCTGACATTATCGCTGCAGGGGCATCTGAAATCACCTACAGCCATGCCTTGCTTGATGGGTCGGGGACTTTGCTTTGTAATGGGGCTACTTCTTACCCCAACACAACTATTCCTTCTATCAGTTCCGTAACGGTAGATGGTACGTACGTTCTCTGCGCGAGGCTCTCAGACGTGGCAGGCAACACTACCTTCACCAAATCCTCTTTAATGATCCGTCGCACAGTACTTCCCGTAATCCACGTCGATTATACGAGCAGTTCGGCACTGAAACCTGAACTTAACGGTAGCGTCAGTGACCCAAATGCCACAATCTCGCTGAGTATTAATGGAACGAACTATCCAGCCGTGAATGATCACCTGGGCTTTTGGAAACTGGCGGCTGGAACCCTGTCTGTACTACCCGACGGCAACATCAATGCAGCGACTTTCATCAGTTCCTGGACAACGAACCGTGCAGGCGTATCCTCGGCCACTCAGGTTCAACTTCCCTTCGACTCAACAATTCCCTACGAAATGGAAATCGATTGGGGTGATGGCACCAAAGATGTGATCAGTTTAGGTACCGATCCAGCTCTACTTCACAGCTACTCTTCAGCTGGTAATTATTCGATTAAAATACGCGGTTTCTTCGGAGGCTTCCGTTTTGCAGACGGCGGCGATAAACTCAAGCTCAGTTCGATTTCTGCCTGGGGCGGCTTTATCGTCAGCAACTATAATGGGGTCTTTCACGGAGCGGCAAATCTTCAGATTAGCGCAACTGATGTGCCTGTAATTTCCGGAGCAACCAGTCTCGAAAATTTCTTCAACAACTGCGCTTCGATCACGACAATCCCGAACCTTTCATCCTGGCTAGTCGCGGACGTAACCAATTTCAAGGCGATGTTTGCCGGCGCTACGGCCTTTAATCAAGGTCTGGCAAGCTGGAACATGGCCTCGGCCACTAATCTAAACCGGATGTTCAACAATGCCGCCGCATTTAATCAGCCCTTGACCGCGTGGAACGTGGGAAATGTAACAGACATGGAATCCCTTTTTGAAGGTGCCGCGGCATTCAACCAGAATATAAGCAGCTGGAATACGAGCAAGGTCACTATCATGCGAGGCATGTTTTTCAACGCAGTCACATTCAATCAGCCTCTGAACACCTGGGACGTGAGCAAAGTCACGAGCTTTGCGTCTATGTTCCGAGAAGCACATGTCTTCAACCAGCCTCTATCCAGCTGGAACACGGTCGCCGGAATTTATTTTGACTCTATGTTTGCATGGGCTTGGGCCTTCAACCGACCAATTTCGAATTTTAATGTGGGTAGCGGCGTTGATTTCTCGTTCATGTTTGATGGCTCGAGCTTTAATCAGAACATAAACAACTGGAATACAGCGAACGCGCTAAGTGTCGGAGCAATGTTTCGCAATTCGCCTTTCAATCAACCCTTGAACAATTGGAATGTCTCGAAAGTTATAAATTTTGGGGCAATGTTTGAAAACTCGCCTTTTCATCAAGCCATCGATGGTTGGGATACGAGCAGTGCTGAATCTATGGGTTACATGTTCAGATCCAACTGGCAATTTAATTATCCTATTGGCAGCTGGAACACGAGCAAAGTCACGAACATGAAAAACATGTTCGAAGGCGCAAACAACTTTAATCAGTATATCGGCGGCTGGGATACCAGCAAAGTCACAACCACTGAAGCGATGTTTAAAAACGCCTACAATTATAACAACGCTAACCAAAACATCTCCGCCTGGGACACTAGCAAAGTCGTTAGTTTCCTGTCGATGTTTTGGGGTGCCACGGCTTTCAATCAAAACATTTCGGGATGGAATACAGATAGTGCTGAAAATATGGTAAGAATGTTTAGTGATACAGCTTTCAACCATGACTTAAGCAATTGGAACTTCTCGTCAGTGCGGGACATGTCTTGGCTTTTTGCGTCAAACAATTCAATGAGCCAGGCGAACTACGATTTACTCCTGGCCCGTTGGAGCAGTCAGCCTGTTCAGAACAATGTGACTGTAGATTGCAGTCTGCTTAAATACTCGGCGTCTTCTCAAGCAGCCAAAGACTATCTGGTCTTCACAAAAGGCTGGGCCATCTACGATGCTGGCGTCGGGCCCTAATCGATGAATTAAAGATCTTCAAGCCGGCACATCCAGCCGAAGTCATCCTTCACAGTCCCCCATTGAATACCCTGTAGGGTTTCAAGCAGGGACGAGGCGATGGGTCCATTTTCCTCGCCAATGACGATCGACTGACTCTCACTACGAATCTCGCCCACTGATGAAATCACAGCCGCAGTGCCCGTTCCAAAGGCTTCCAGCAATTCGCCCCGGGCATGGCGCTCACTCAACTCAGCGATGGTAATGCGACGCTCGCTGACTTTTTTGCCAAGGCTTTTGCCTTTA
>SEDW01000990.1 GCA_004193325.1 Pseudomonadota bacterium
CCTCGTCCTGTGTGCTGCGGAGGTTCTTTTTGCTTAAGCTCACCGTAAACTCCTTATCACGCCGCGCTGGACATGAGTGCTTCATAATCATTGTTGAGGGACTGAGCAATTCCTGTGACATCGAGAATCAGACTCACATCGCCGTTGGCGAGGATCGAACATCCGCTCACATTTTTGGAATGCTTGTAGATCGCAGGGAGAGCCTTGATCACAGTCTGTTGCTGACCGAGGATCTCGTCGACGAGCAGGGCAATGGAACGATTGTTCACTTCCACCACGACCACCACGCAGTCGCCGGCCTTTTTCGGAATGCTGTTCTTCGTCATCAGATCGTCGAGACGAACGATGGGAATAAAGTTCGATCGCACATCGATCATTTCGAGTCCGTCGGGACCTGTGGTGATCGCTTCGGCTGGAATTCGAATCGATTCCTGAATCGAGAGGAGGGGAATCGTATACTTCGAAGTCCCGACCCGAATCATCATGCCATCGATAATGGCGAGAGTAAGCGGGATCTGAAAGACCACCCTTGTGCCGACGCCAGCTTCTGACTCGATGCGGATCTTGCCTTTGACCTTCTCGATGTTTTTCTTCACCACGTCCATCCCCACGCCACGGCCCGATACATCGGTGATCGCTTCAGCGGTGGAGAATCCAGGCTCAAAGATAAAGTTGAAGATCTCTGAATCCGTGAGTGTGTGTTCCTTCTCTGGAGGAAAAAGTCCACGTTCTCTGGCGCGATCCAGAATCTTTTCACGATTAAGGCCTTTGCCATCGTCTTGAATGACGATCCAGACTTCACCACCCTCATGTTTGGCTTCGAGAGTGATTGTGCCTTGCTCTTCCTTACCGGCCTTGAGACGTTCTTCCGGTGTCTCGAGGCCATGGTCGATAGAGTTTCGCACACAGTGCACCAGGGGATCGGCGATTTGCTCGATCACGGTTTTGTCGACTTCTGTCTCTTCGCCTAGAAGAGAGAGACGGACTTTCTTATTGAGCCGCGAACTCGTGTCGTGCACGAGACGAACCATTTTCTTGAAGGTTTGATTCACAGGAACCATGCGCACGGACATTGCCACATCCTGAAGATTCAGAGTGGTGCGTTTCAAGTGGTGGACCGCGCGATCGAGGACTTCATCCTCAATGCCCTTGCTCTTCACCCAGCCCGTGACCATCGCCTCGGCAACGACGAGTTCGCCGACGAGGTTGATCAGCGCATCGAGCTTTTTCAGATCGACCCGAACGTCGCTTCGTGAAGCGGCCGCAGGGTTAGCCTTCGCCTGTTCGATGGTGGCTTTGATGTCGCTCAGAACGGCCGCAGCTTTGAGCGAAATGTCCTTCGATTTAGCTTTCGCTCCACCTTTCGCATAGGCAATAACGCCGAGCTGCGAGAGAAGGCTTTGCAATTCGGGAACACCGGTATAGGCATCTTGCCCAACCATGCCCAAATAGGTTTTTAAGGTATCCGTGCAACGGAGGAGTTCTTCGCTTTTATCTTCGCCAACACCTTTGTCCAAGTC
>SEDW01000991.1 GCA_004193325.1 Pseudomonadota bacterium
TTCTCAAAGTTGCCGGTTGGCAGCGGTTCGCCAAGACGTCTCGGAGCCCCCTCAATGCGTTGCACGAGTTTTTGGATCTCGCCATCAGCATGGCCGAGAGTAGGAGATGGGCTGCGAACGATGACGCCATCGATGATATCAAAGGCGAGCATCGGCCAGTGGCCCATAAAGTTGGGATTGGTATCGGCAAAGAAGGCGACGCGGTGGAGGTTCTTTGGTCCCACTGAGGCCGTGAGGAGATTCATCAGTCCTTTGAAATAGGCGCCTTCACTACCTTCCTTTGCCATGATTGGGTGAGGCTGAAGCGCTTCGCTTTTTTCAGCAGAACTCGTGCGCAGGGCGCGGAGGCTCTTGAGGAAGTCTGCAAAAGATTTACTGTCCAAGCGATAGATAGAATGGAGGTTCACGTCTTTGGTGAAGACCTGGCCGCCGACGAGTTCCAACGGCTGCCAGACCATGCGGACTTCGTGAGCACAAGCTTCAAGCGTCGTCATCCGGCCGATAGAATTGCCGCAAGGATCGATACGGATCGAAGCGAGACGAAAGGGTGTAGCACTATCTTTGGAGCCCTGGAGAGCGATATCCGCTTCAATCGATTCGTCACCGATTTTGCCAAAAGCGAAGTCTTCTTTTTTGTGAATATCCTGATCATCAGTGAGAATTTTTTTGATTTCGTCGATGGCCGCACCGGGGACGAAGGCATCAGCCGTAGGCGCCTTGGCAATCATATCGGGGTGGCTTTCGTAAGGCAGCATGATCGCGAGATCATTAAGGCCAAGTGCGATCTTCGTCTGGGCGTTGTTCTTAGAGTCTTGATTGAGATTGCTTGATGGGCTGTTACGGTTTTCGCAGGCGATAAGTAGGAAGAGTGAGCTAAGGAGGCACAAGGAGAAGAGGCTCTGGAGATTAATTTTCAACATATTCATGGTTTACCTTTAACGCCTGCAGGTCCGGGATCACGTTTGGGAGCGAAATCCCAGATGTAATCCCATATTGGCGCATTAAAAGCAAGCCCGATTCATCGACACATTTAAGTATTAGAGAACACCCTGAGCGTCGATACCCAAATGTTCTGAGGTGAACTGGAAGGTATCGCCCTTTTTAAACCCTGCAACACCTTCGGGCGTGCCCGTGAAGATGATATCGCCTGGGTTCAAGTCCTGGTACTTCAAGAGAAAGTTTAGAATGCGGCGGAAGTCGAAGAGCATATTTTTACTCTCACCCTTTTGCCGAAGCTCGCCGTTCACCTTGAGTGAAAACTCAATGTTAGAGAGATCTTTCGGGAGATTCTGGAAGGGATGCAAGATCCCGGCTCCCGCAAAGCTCTTACAAAGCGTCCAGGGGAGACCCTGTTTTTTGATCTCGTTTTGCAGTTCACGACGCGTGAGGTCAAGACCAAGGGTCATGGCACCGAGGATCGAAAGCTCGGCTTTCTCGCCCATGGCTCTATGCTCTTTCACAAGCAGCACGAGTTCGAGCTCATGATGAAAGGTCTCTTGCGCGCAAGCGAGCGATCCACT